>CALAGS010000212.1 GCA_937891665.1 uncultured Burkholderiales bacterium
CGAACAGGACAGTGAAACGACTTAGCGCCGATGATAGTGCGGGTTCCCGTGTGAAAGTAGGACATTGTCAGGCTCTTATAGCGAGAAACGCCCCATAGAAATATGGGGCGTTTTTTTTTCGTCTGTCGAATTCAGAAGCCGACTACAAATTCAAAATCATGTTGTCTTGAAAACCAAGCGCGTTGCTTCGTTCAAGATCTAAAAGCATCTCCTCAAGCCAATCTTGCATGGGCATCTGTTCACCAAAGGTTTCGTGCAACTGAATCAAATAGGGCACGCCAGTGGCCCAAGCCTTAAAGGCTTTGTTTTCAACCTGAGTCAGTTCCAACAGCTTGTATTTCAAAAGCACTTTGGCGCCATAGCGGCCATGCTTTTGCGGATTCTGAACAAAGCCATCTAATTTCTTGCGAGCAATTTCTAGGGCTGCATCGATATGCTCGAACACCGCCCCATGCCCAGGTATGACCCATAAGGGCTTAAGCGACTCAATCAGATCCAGCGTTTGAGCCACTTCGTGAAATGCCTCGACGCCTTCCAACTCCGGAAACACGACGCCAAATCCGTTGGCCCACAAAGCATCTGCTGAGATTAAAACTTTGTGGGTAGGTTCAAACAAAATAACAGAATGCGGATCATGGCCAGGCGCAGCATGCACTTCCCAATTTAAAGACGCCAAGCGCAAAGTTTGGCCTGCCTGCAAGACACCCTCAAACCTAAACCGAGGACAGAGTTGGCCTGTGGCTTCGTAACTCAATGCTGCTGCATCCCAAATTGAAACGGCTTTAGCTTCACCTGGTGGAATTAGCGTTTCAAGCTGGGTGTAATGCGTTTGAAGGTGATTGTTGCCGCCACAGTGGTCGCTGTGTAAGTGGGTGTTAACCAACTGATCAAGCTTTCTGCCATTCAAAGCATTTTGAACCAGCGACAAAGTCTGCGCTTGGTGCGTCACATAACCACTGTCCACCAAAGTGGCTGACTCAGAGTCTGTGAACAGAATGTTGTTGGCCGACAACCAGCCACGTTCAAAAACCTGAAGTCCAGGAATCTGCAGCCGCTGTGTCATTGACAAAGATCGCTCTGAGCGAGGCTAAAAGCTGATGCGCTCAATGCGTCGTGGTGCGAAGTTCACGACGCAAGATTTTGCCAACATTGGATTTGGGCAACTCATCGCGGAACTCAATGTACTTGGGACGTTTGTAGCCTGTGAGGTTGTCGTGGCAGTATTTGGCCACGGCGTCCTCGGTCAGCATGCTGTCGTTTCGCACCACAAACACCTTGATGGTTTCGCCTTGCATGGCGTCTGGAATGCCAATGGCGGCGCACTCAACCACGCCGGGGCAAAGAGAAATGACATTCTCAAGTTCCGATGGAAACACATTGAAGCCACTCACAATGATCATGTCTTTGATGCGATCGACGATTCGGAAAAAACCGCGCTCGTCCATGATGCCCACGTCGCCGGTGCGCATGTAACCGTCTGGTGTGAACGCCTTGCGCGTTTCTTCTTCTTGTTTGTAATAGCCCACCATCACGTTGGGGCCGCGAATGCAAATTTCACCAGATTCGCCTTGTGCCAAGCTGTTGCCCTGCTCATCCTTGATGGCCATGTCGATGCTGGGCAGTGGCAAACCAATGCTGCCACTGAAGGAAGTTTGGGTCACTGGGTTGTTGGTGCCAATGGCACAGGTTTCACTCATGCCCCAGCCCTCAATCATGGCGCTGCCAGTGGCAGCTTGCCAAGCACGCGCAGTCCCTTCAGACGCCGCCATGCCTCCCGCTTGTGTGAGGCACAAATGGGAAAAATCAATCGTTTTGAACATGGGGTGCTGCAGCAAGGCGTTGAACAAAGTGTTCACGCCAGGCAACAAATGGAAGGGCCGTGTTTTAAGGGTTTCAATGAACTTGCCAAAGTCACGCGGGTTGGGCACCAAGGTAAGGTGCGAGCCTTGGCGAATGGCCAAGAGGCAAAGTGTCAATGCAAAGATGTGATACAGCGGCAATGCCGCAATGCTGTTGACTTTGCGCAGGTCGGGCATGCGTTCAAGTGCCGGCGCAAACCATGTTTCTGCTTGCAAAATAGCCGCCACAATGTTGCGGTGTGTCAGCACGGCGCCCTTGGACAAGCCTGTGGTGCCACCGGTGTATTGTAAAAATGCAATGTCATCAAGCGATTGCGGAACTGACTTGAAGGTCAATTGGCGCCCCTCGGAAATGGCTTGCTTGAACGAGGTAACCTTGTGTTTGTCGCTCAGTGGCAGTTCAAACTCGGGCACCATTTTGGCCAAATGGCGAACCGCAAATGTCATCCAGCGACCGTAAAAGGGACCTAACAAATCGCCAATCGAAGCCAGCACAGTGTGCTGTATTTGCGTGCGATCAATGACCTCGCTCAGCGTCGCTGCAAAGTTTTCCAAAATCACAATGGCGGTTGCGCCAGAGTCTTTCAGCTGGTGCTCTAACTCGCGTGCGGTGTACAAGGGGTTCACATTCACGCAGGTATAACCCGCCCGCAAAACAGCGGCCATGGTGACTGAAAATTGAGGCAGGTTGGGCAACATCAAGGCAATGCGGCTGCCAGCGGGTAGGCCCTGCGCTTGAAACCAAGCACCCAAAGCCTGCGAAAGTTGGTCCAACTCTCGATAACTCATCCACCTTTCCATGCAAACTGAAAAGGGCGTATCGCCATGCTTTTGAAAGGCTTGGTTGAGTAAATCTGACAACGAACTGTATTCGTTGGGGTCAATCTCGTGCTTCACGTTGGCGGGGTAACTCTTCAGCCAAAT
>CALAGS010000213.1 GCA_937891665.1 uncultured Burkholderiales bacterium
TGCGCAGCTACCACGAAGCGCAGAAAAAAGCCTCTGGTGAAAGCTGGTCGTACAAAGACGAAGACGGCAACTTGCTGGGTCAAAAAGTGACACCCCTCGACCGCGTGGGAATTTACGTGCCAGGCGGCAAGGCGGCTTACCCTTCATCCGTTTTGATGAATGCCATCCCTGCGCATGTGGCTGGTGTTGAAGAGATCATCATGGTGGTCCCCACACCCCAGGGCGTGAAAAATGCGCTGGTGCTGGCCGCAGCGTATGTTGCGGGTGTGTCGCGAGCCTTCACCATTGGCGGCGCACAGGCGGTGGCTGCATTGGCCTATGGCACGGCCACAGTTCCCAAAGTCGACAAAATAACTGGCCCTGGCAACGCGTACGTGGCCAGCGCGAAAAAGCGCGTTTTTGGCACCGTGGGCATTGACATGATTGCAGGCCCCAGCGAAATTTTGGTCTTGGCCGATGGCACAACGCCTCCAGAGTGGGTGGCAATGGATTTGTTTTCTCAAGCTGAGCACGATGAGTTGGCGCAAAGCATTTTGTTGTGCCCAGATGCCGACTACATCGACAAAGTTCAGGCGGCAATAGACCAACTGCTTCCCACATTGCCGCGTGCAGCCATCATTGCCAAATCCATGAACGATCGAGGCGCCCTCATTCAAACGCGCAGCATGCAAGAAGCCTGCGAGATCAGCAATCGCATTGCCCCCGAGCACTTGGAAGTGTCTAGTCGCAATCCCCATGAGTGGGAGCCCTTGCTCAAGCATGCGGGCGCTATTTTCTTGGGTGCATTCACCAGCGAATCTTTGGGTGATTACTGCGCAGGACCCAACCATGTGTTGCCCACCAGCGGCACTGCACGCTTTTCTTCCCCATTGGGTGTTTACGATTTCCAAAAGCGCTCTAGCCTCATTGAGGTGAGTGAGAAGGGCGCACAAAGCTTGGGCCTCATTGCTGCAGAGTTGGCGTACGGCGAAGGCTTGCAAGCCCACGCGCGTGCCGCTGAGCTGCGCTTGAACCCCGTACCGCCTCAAAGAAAAACACCATGAGTCCAAACCAAACCCCCGCCCCTTGGCTGAAACACATTCGCCAAGATGTGCAATCCATGCACGCTTATGCCATTCAAGACTCAACCGGCATGGTCAAGCTAGACGCCATGGAAAACCCCTTCACCTTGTCCCCCGAATTGCAAAAGCAATTGGGCGAGCGTCTGGGTGCTTTGGCCCTCAATCGTTATCCCGGTAACCGCATCAATGTGTTGCGCTCAGAACTGGCCAAATATGTGCAAATGCCCGAAGGCTTTGACATCATGTTGGGCAACGGCTCTGATGAACTGATCACGCTCCTTTCAGTGGCCTGTGATGTACCCGGGGCCAGCATTTTGGCGCCGCTGCCTGGCTTTGTGATGTACGCCATGAGTGCACAATTGCAAGGTGTGACATTTCTCGGTGTGCCACTGACTGCCAACTTCGAGTTGGACGAGGCTGCCATGCTGAGTGCCATTGCAACGCACAAACCGGCAGTGGTCTATTTGGCCTACCCCAACAACCCAACGGGCACACTTTGGAGCGCCGACGCCATTGAGCGCATTGTGCTGGCTCAAGGTCAGCAAGGCGGGTTGATCGTCATGGACGAAGCCTATCAACCTTTTGCAAGTCAAACCTACATGGACCGCATTGCCCAACATGGCCATGTGCTGCTCATGCGAACCTTGTCTAAGTTTGGTTTAGCAGGCGTACGCCTTGGTTACATGGTGGGCCCCAAGGCCTTGATTGCAGAAATCGACAAAGTTCGCCCGCCCTACAACATCAGTGTCCTAAATTGCGAATGCGCGCTGTTTGCTTTAGAACACGCAGAGGTTTTTGCCCAGCAGGCGGCTCAAATTCGGGAAGAACGTGAAAAACTCAGTCATTCATTGGCCTTGTTGCCAGGGGTGCAAGTCTTCCCCAGTCAGGCCAATATGCTCTTGGTTCGTATGCCAGACGCCACAAAGTGCTTCGAAGGTATGAAGTTGAAAGGCATTTTGGTCAAGAACGTTTCTAAAATGCATCCATTGCTTACCAACTGTTTGCGCCTCACTGTCGGAACCCCTGCAGAAAACGCCCACATGTTGGCAGCACTCAAGGAATCTTTATGAGCACACCCCGCGTTGCTGAAGTCACGCGCAACACTGCAGAAACTCAAATCAGAGTCAAAGTCAATTTGGACGGCACCGGTCAAGCCAACTTGTCTACGGGCATTGGTTTTTTTGACCACATGCTCGATCAAATTGCACGCCATGGCCTAATTGACTTGGACATCCAAGCCAAGGGTGACCTGCACATCGATGGGCACCACACGGTTGAAGATGTCGGCATCACTTTGGGTCAAGCCGTTGCCAAAGCCATGGGCGATAAAAAAGGACTGCGCCGTTACGGACATGCGTATGTGCCTCTAGACGAAGCCTTGTCGCGCGTGGTCATCGATCTTTCGGGGCGTCCTGGCTTGGTCAATCACGTGCCCTTTACCAGCGGCATGGTGGGCGGCTTTGACACCCAACTCATGCACGAATTTTTTCAAGGCTTCGTGAACCATGCCTTGGTCACACTGCACATTGACAACTTGCGTGGCGACAATGCGCACCACCAAGCCGAAACCGTGTTCAAGGCCTTTGCGCGCGCGTTGCGTGCAGCACTTGAAATTGATCCCCGCTCTGTAGGCGTTATTCCTTCAACCAAGGGTTCGCTCTGAGCATGTCCCCCAATTCTGTGGCGGTGGTCGATTACGGCATGGGCAATTTGCGTTCAGTGGCCCAAGCCGTCATTCATGCTGCGCAAGACACCGGGGTAGAAGTCAAAATCACTTCGAATCCACAGGATGTGCGAGACGCCACCCGTGTTGTATTGCCCGGTCAAGGCGCCATGCCAGATTGCATGCGCGAATTGCGCCAGTCTGGCTTGTTTGAAGCGGTGCTAGATGCGGCAGGCAAAAAGCCTTTGTTTGGTGTGTGTGTGGGCATGCAGATGTTGCTCGATCACAGTGAAGAAGGCGATGTCCCTGGCTTGGCACTGATCCCGGGCAAGGTGGTCAAATTTGATTTGGCTGGCAAAATTCAGGCCGATGGCAGTCGCTTCAAAGTGCCCCAAATGGGCTGGAATCAGGTCAATTTCTGTTCACATGAGGCTGCCCAGCATCCGGTTTGGGGCAACATTCCCAATGGCAGCTATTTCTATTTTGTACACAGCTTTTACGCAAAACCCGATAATGCAAGCCATGTTGCTGCAGAAACTGATTACGGTGGGCTTTTTGCCTGTGCCATTGCGCGCGATAATTTGTTTGCAACGCAGTTCCACCCAGAAAAAAGTGCCGACCAAGGTTTGGCCCTTTATCGGAACTTTTTGCATTGGCAACCCTGATTTTTGACGACTTTTCTAATTTCATTTTTCTTCACTCTAGCGCTACCCCTTAGCCATGATTCTGATACCTGCAATTGATCTCAAAGACGGCCATTGCGTTCGCCTGAAACAAGGCGACATGGACCAATCCACCACTTTTGGTGAGGACCCCGCAGCCATGGCCCAAAGCTGGCTTGAAAAAGGCGCAAGGCGCTTGCACTTGGTCGACCTCAATGGCGCTTTTGCGGGCAAGCCGCAAAACTTTGCGGCCATCAAATCCATCCTTAAAGCGGTGGGGGGCGAAATTCCTGTTCAATTGGGCGGTGGCATTCGAGACCTAGACACCATTGAAAAATACATCGACGGCGGTTTGCGTTACGTCATCATCGGCACAGCTGCTGTCAAAAATCCTGGCTTCTTGCGCGATGCATGCAGTGCCTTTGGCGGCCACATCATTGTGGGCCTCGATGCCAAAGACGGCAAAGTGGCCACCGACGGTTGGAGCAAACTCACCGGCCACGAAGTGGTCGACCTGGCCAAAAAATTTGAAGACTGGGGCGTCGAGTCCATCATTTACACCGACATTGGCCGCGATGGCATGCTGAGTGGTATCAACATCGATGCCACAGTCAAGTTGGCCCAAGCCCTCACCATTCCGGTCATTGCTTCTGGCGGTTTGTCCAACATGGCCGACATCGAGCAGCTTTGTGCTGTGGAAGATGAAGGCGTCGAAGGTGTTATTTGCGGCCGTGCCATTTACTCTGGCGACCTCGACTTCCAAGCAGCCCAGGCGCGGGCCGATGAACTTAACGACTGACAGCCTGCAGGGTCATGCGGGATGGCGTTGGTCATTGCCGCAAGGAGACAGTGTGTTCGTGGCGCAGCAGGGCGCGCAGGTCTTGTCTTGGCAAACAGGCGGACTAGAGCGTTTGTATCTCAGTCCAGTTTCTGCTTGCGACGGTACCACTGCCATTCGAGGCGGCATCCCTGTTTGCTTTCCGCAATTTAACCAACGCGGTACTTTGCCTAAGCATGGGTTTGCGCGCAACATGGCTTGGCGTTTGGTAGCCGAGCAAAGTCAGGGATCTGAGAAAGTTTTTGAGCTCTCAGACAATGCGCAAACGCATGCTCTTTGGCCCATTCAATTCAAAACGCAACTCAAGGTACTTTTAAGTGATCAAGCTTTGAAAATTCAACTCTCAGTTCAAAACCTGGGTCTTCAAACGCTAAGCTTCACGGGTGCATTGCACACTTACTTTGCAGTGAATCAAATTCAGCAAGTCAGTTTGCAGGGTCAAGCCCATCAAGCGGAATGGGATGCAGTCAATGACACCCATCAAAAATGCCAGGGCCAGCTCAGCTTCAACACAGAATTTGACCGAGTCTATGACGTGGCCACAGAAAATCAACCCACATGGACTTTGACAGAAGGCGCTAACGTGTTGCACATTTCACAAAGTGCCTCTTGGGGCCAAAGCGTGGTTTGGAATCCAGGTGCTGAGAAATGCAGCCAACTCAAAGACATGCCTATGGATGGCTATCAACGCATGTTGTGCGTTGAAGCAGCGCGCGTCACGTCTTCCATCGAAGTCCCGCCCTCCCAGCAATGGGAAGCTTGGCAACAACTCGCGGTTTCAACATCATGCTAGCCAAACGCATCATTCCTTGCCTTGACGTCACCGGCGGCCGTGTGGTCAAAGGTGTTAATTTTGTCGAACTTCGCGACGCAGGCGACCCCGTCGAAATAGCGGCCAGATACAACGAACAAGGCGCCGATGAACTTACCTTCTTGGACATCACTGCCACCAGCGATGGCCGCGATCTGATTCTTCACATCATCGAGGCGGTGGCCTCACAAGTTTTCATTCCACTCACCGTGGGCGGTGGTGTCAGAAGTGTTGACGATGTGCGCCGTTTGCTCAACGCCGGTGCCGACAAAACCAGTTTCAATTCGGCGGCCATTGCCAACCCCCAAGTCATTCGAGATGCGTCGCAAAAGTACGGCGCGCAGTGCATCGTGGTGGCCATCGATGCCAAACGCCGTCAGGGCGAGGCCATCCAGTTGCGCGGGGAAGGCTGGGATGTTTACAGCCATGGGGGTCGGCAAAACACGGGCTTAGACGCAATTCAGTGGGCGGCCAAGATGGCCGAGTTTGGCGCTGGCGAAATTTTGCTCACCAGCATGGACCGCGATGGCACCAAGTCGGGCTTTGATTTGGCCCTGACCAAGGCCGTGAGCGATGCGGTGCAAGTGCCCGTCATTGCTTCGGGCGGTGTGGGAAATTTGGACCATTTGGCCGATGGCGTGCAGCAGGGTGGGGCAGATGCCGTGCTGGCCGCCAGTATTTTTCACTACGGCGAATACACGGTTCAGGAAGCCAAGCAGCGCATGCGCGAGCGGGGAATTCCTGTCCGTTTGTAAACAAACGCCTGTTCAAGCCTTCGACAAGTGGTAGATTCAGCGCATGAATTGGCTTGATCAAATTAAATGGGACGCGCAGGGCTTGGTGCCCGTCATCGCACAAGAAGCCAGCACCGGCGATGTGCTGATGTTCGCTTGGATGAACCGCGAGGCCCTTGAAAAAACCGCCGAACTCAAGCGCGCGGTGTATTTCAGCCGATCGCGCAACAAACTGTGGTTCAAAGGCGAAGAGTCTGGCCATGTGCAAACCGTGCAAGACATGCGATTAGACTGCGACAACGATGTGTTGCTCCTCAAGGTCACACAACTGGGACATGAGCCCGGCATTGCCTGCCATACCGGCCGTCACAGTTGTTTCTTTCAAACGTATCAAAATGGCGAATGGGTCGCCACCGAGCCGGTTTTAAAAGACCCCGAAACCATTTACAAGTGAGCACTTGTTGCCAAAATCATGAGTTCTACCGATGCCTTGGCCCGCTTAGCGGCCGTGATTGAAAGTCGCAAACCGGCCAACGGCGGCGATCCTGAAAAAAGTTATGTGGCCCGCCTGCTGCACAAAGGGCCAGACGCTTTTTTGAAAAAAATTGGCGAAGAAGCCACAGAAACTGTGATGGCTGCCAAAGACATGGATCACGGCGGCGATGCCCACAAACTGGTGGGTGAGGTGGCTGACTTGTGGTTTCACAGCATGATTGCCCTGGCACACTATGGCTTGTCACCCGCCGATGTGGTGGACGAACTCAGCCGGCGTGAGGGCTTGAGTGGCCTGGAGGAAAAAGCCCTGCGCAAAGCAGAACAACGTGAACAATCAGGTGAATGATGCAAGACCCCAACTGCCTCTTCTGCAAAATCATTGCAGGAAAAATCCCCTCCAAGAAAGTCTTTGAAGACGAGCACGTGTATGCTTTTCATGACATTGCGCCCTGGGCGCCGGTCCATTTCTTGATGGTTCCCAAGCTTCATATTCCTTCAATGGCTCAAATAACCCTAGAACATTCGGCCTTAATGGGACATTTGTTGGCATTGGCCCCCAAACTGGCTTTGGAGCAGGGTTGCCGCCCTTATCCCGAAGGTGGTTACAGAATTGTGACCAATACCGGATCTGAAGGTGGGCAAGAAATTCACCATTTGCATTTCCATGTCATGGGCGGGCCACGTCCTTGGCTTCGGGGTTAAACGCTTAGAATCACCAATCATTGTTAGGAGACATTCATGGGTTCATTTTCTATTTGGCACTGGCTAGTTGTTTTGCTGATCGTGGTCATGGTTTTTGGCACTAAAAAGCTGAGAAACATGGGATCTGATTTGGGTGGTGCCGTCAAAGGATTCAAAGACGGCATGAAAGATCCCAATGCCCCTTCGGCCACCGAAGAAAAACCGGCCGCTCAAGTAGCCGCTTCGACCACGGCTGAAAAAACCACGATCGACGTGGAAGCCAAGACAAAGTCCTGATTTGATCGATCTCGGCATTTCCAAAATAGCCCTCATCGGGGTGGTGGCGCTGATCGTCATCGGCCCTGAGAAGTTGCCGCGCGTGGCGCGCACCTTGGGCAGTCTGTTGGGCAAGGCTCAGCGTTACATCTCCGATGTCAAGGCTGAGGTCAATCGCACCATGGATTTGGATGAGCTGAAAAAAATGAAGGAAACGATGGAGAGTGCCGCTCGCGACGTAGAAGGCTCTGTTCAGACAACGGCCATCGACTTTGAAAAGCAATGGAATGAAACCACAGCGGGCTTGACCTCAGAAACCAATCACACGCCCTGGGTGCCGCCACCGCCTGTGTACAAGCACCCTGGTAAAAAGTTTCGTTTAAAGCAGGCTGCAGTGCCTCAATGGTACAAATCGCGTACAGGTGTGCGAACCAAAACATTGTCGGGTGCGGCCAGAGTGGCGCGCTACCGACCCACCAAATTAGGTTAATTTTCAGTGTCCGATCCAACCCCAAAGCCCGAAGACGAACTGGCCGGCACAGAACAGCCCTTTGTGACGCATTTAATGGAGTTGCGCGACAGGTTGGTGCGCGCTATGGCGGGTATCGGCATTGCGGCAGCCATTTTGGCCTTATTTCCTGGACCTGCAGAGCTTTACGACCTGCTTGCCGCCCCCTTGGTGGCCAATTTGCCTGCAGGTGCAACCTTGATTGCCACCTCGGTCATCTCGCCTTTCATGGTGCCCATCAAAATCTTGTTCATGGCGGCATTTTTGTTGGCCTTGCCTGTGGTTCTCTACCAAGTCTGGGCTTTCATTGCACCTGGCTTGTACACCCATGAAAAACGCCTGGTCATGCCATTGGTCATTTCTAGCACCGTGTTGTTTTTTATAGGCGTAGCATTTTGTTATTTCTTTGTCTTTGGACAGGTGTTCAAATTCATTCAAAGCTTTGCACCCAAAAGCATCACGGCTGCGCCAGACATTGAGGCCTATCTGGGTTTTGTTCTGAGCATGTTTTTGGCATTTGGCTTGGCCTTCGAAGTGCCTATTGCGGTTGTGGTTTTGGCGCGTTTGAAAGTGGTGACCATTGAAAAGCTCAAAGACTTTCGGGGTTACTTTGTGGTCTTGGCGTTTGTCATTGCGGCCATCGTGACACCCCCAGATGTGGTCTCGCAATTGGCGCTGGCCATTCCCATGTGTGTGCTTTACGAATTGGGTATTTTGGCTGCCCAATTCTTCATCAAACACACGCAAGCTCCTAAAGAAGAAGAGACCGCCACTTAAAGCTGGCGCTGGATTGCACTGAGCAAGGCTATGCTGCGTTAAGGCCTTACTGGCCGTGTGCCCGGCGTCACCTGAACTTCAATCAATTTGCCACTGCGCTGAATCGACAAGCTTGCTGCTTCGCCCGGTTTCAAGGCCGCAACCCGAGTGAGCATTTCAGGTACATCGGCCACAACTTGGCCAGCCACTTTCAAAATCAAATCGCCCGGTTGAATGCCGGCTTTGGCAGCGGGGCTATTTTGCAAAACCCCATTGATCAAGACGCCTTGTGGCAAGGTACCTGTAGATTTGTCTTTGGCGATGCCAAAGCTTTCGGCAATTTCAGCCGTCAATGGACGCGGCTCAACACCTATCCAGCCACGGGTCACTTTGCCGTCTTTGATCAGGGCCGCCATGATTTGCGTGGCCGTCGAGACGGGTACCGCAAAGCCAATGCCCATGTTGCCGCCAGAGCGTGAATAAATGGCTGTGTTGATGCCCATAAGCAAACCATTGGCGTCAACCAAAGCGCCACCAGAGTTGCCGGGATTGATGGCCGCATCGGTTTGAATGAAATTTTCAAATGTGTTGATGCCCAATTGTTTGCGGCCTAGGGCACTCACAATGCCAGAGGTGACAGTTTGACCCACACCAAATGGGTTGCCGATGGCCAATACAGCATCGCCCACCTGCAAAGTTTCCATTTGGCCCAGGATGATGGTGGGCAGTTTGGGCAAGTCAATTTTGAGCAAAGCCAAATCCGTTTCGGAGTCTGTGCCAATCACTTTGGCCATGGCGGTGCGGCCATCGTTCAGGGCGACTTCAATGGCCTCTGCGCCTTCAATGACATGGTGGTTGGTAAGGATATAGCCCTCTGCACTGACAATCACGCCACTGCCCATGCCACCGCCAGTTGAATCATCTTCAGGTTCTTCAAAAAAGCGAAACCAAGGATCTGCGCGGCGTGCTTTGCTTCGAGCTTTTTGCTGCACATTGATACTGACGACGGCTGGCGCTGCCTTTTGAGCCGCTTGTCTGAAGCTGCCCCCCGGCATGGCGTCTTGATTGCCCTCCATGCGGGCCTGAGTTAAGGCAAGCGTCATGGCGCTTCCCTGGCCCTTGAGCCAACCTGGCTGGAGGGTGGCGACGACAAACCAAGCGGCCAAAAGGACCGTCACCGATTGCGAAAACACAAGCCAAATTCTTTTCATGATGCGCATTGTGGACTGATCTTGAATCTTGTGCATTCTTTCAGAGTTGAATCACAATAGACTCTCTTTGATATTGAAACAGACGCGTCTGATTTTCAGGCGTTCATTTCAAGCTGAACTCAACCCAAACCATTTATGTCGTCATTGCCCCCCATCGCTATCACGCTAGGAGATCCTTGCGGCATTGGCCCAGAAATCATTGCGCGTGCATTTTTGAACGATGCGTTGTCGCCCAAAGACCGGCCTGTCACACAGGCTTGTTTTGTGGCGGGCGATGCACAGGCGATGCAAAAAGCAGTCAACTTGGTAGATCCAAAAGCGCTTCAACTCAAACTGCAAGTCATTCAAAAGCCAGCGCAAGCGCAGAATTTGCCGGCAGGCGTCATCCCAGTTTTGCAAGTTGCGGCATTGGCCTCACAACTGCCCTACGGGGCAGTCCATGCCGAGGCAGGTCGGTTTGCTGGGCAATGTGTGGTGTGGGCTGCGCAGGCCGCGCTTCGCAAAGAAATTGCCGCCATGGTCACTGCGCCGCTGCACAAAGAAGCACTTTCTGCAGCAGGCTCTCCCTTCAATCAATTTCCTGGGCATACCGAGTTGCTGCAGTTCGAGGCTGCCCAATTCTCGGGTGTGCGCTTGGCGGACATGCCAGTGAGAATGATGTTGGCCAACGGTGAGTTGCGTGTCGTGTTAGTGAGTATTCACGTTTCCTTGCGCCAAGCTCTAGATGCTGTCACTTATGACAACGTGCTTGAGAGTCTGCGCATTACCCATCAATCACTCAGCATGTTGCTGGGACGTGCTCCCAAAATTGGTGTTTCCGGACTTAACCCACATGCAGGTGAGGCTGGCTTGTTTGGCCGAGAAGAAATAGAAATCATTCAGCCTGCCATGGCCCAAGCCAAATCTGAGGGTATTTTGGCGCTAGGGCCTCATGCGCCTGACACTGTTTTCATGCGTGCACGTCAAAAGCAAGGTGCTGATTCTGAATTTGATGTGGTTCTGGCCATGTACCACGATCAAGGCCTCATCCCCGTCAAATACATGGGCCTAGAGCAGGGCGTCAATGTCACCCTTGGTTTGCCATTGGTGCGAACCAGCCCCGATCACGGCACGGCTTTTGACATTGCCGGACAGGGCTGTGCCGATGCTTCCAGCATGGTGGCTGCCATCCGAATGGCGCGCCAGCTGATTCCCTGAGTCGGAGCAGGGGCTAGAAATGGCCCCCCCGCAGTCGGCTACAATCCAAGGCTAAACCCTGATACCGATTCGCTAGAGGATTCTCATGAGTGATACCCCAGTCGACAGCAGCAAAAGGACGTGGCTGATTGCCTCTACTTGTGCTGGCGCCGTAGGCGCAGGCTTCGTCGCCACACCTTTTGTCAGCACTTTCCAGCCTTCCGAGCGCGCCAAAGCCGCCGGTGCGGCCGTTGAAGTCGATATTTCCGAAGTCAAACCCGGTGAGAAGCTCACCGTTGAATGGCGCGGCAAACCCGTGTGGATCATGCGCCGCACTCCCGAGCAGGTTGAAGCCTTGAAGAAGCTCGATGGTCAATTGGCCGATCCAGCCTCTGACCGCCAGGCTTACCCAACGCCCGAATACGCCAAAAACACCCATCGCTCTATCAAACCTGAGTTCATGGTGGCCGTTGGCATCTGCACCCATTTGGGTTGCTCGCCTGGCGACAAATTTCAAACAGGCCCACAGCCTTCTTTGCCAGACGATTGGCAAGGCGGCTTTTTGTGCGCTTGCCACGGTTCTACCTTTGACTTTGCTGGCCGCGTGTTCAAAAACAAACCCGCCCCCGACAATTTGGAAGTGCCACCCCACATGTACCTGTCCGACAGCATGCTGCTGATCGGTGAAGACAAGAAGGCTTGAGGCAAACCACCATGGCTGAATTCAAGGAAATTTCCCCCAACGCCTCTGCTGGCGAAAAAATGATGAACTGGGTCGATAACCGCTTCCCAGCGACTTCGTTGTTCAAAGCTCACATGAGCGAGTATTACGCATCCAAAAACTTGAACATTTGGTATGTGTTTGGCGCCCTGTCATTGCTCGTGCTAGTCATCCAAATCGTCACCGGCATTTTCTTGGTGATGCATTACAAACCTGATGCCAATCTCGCTTTTGCCTCTGTCGAATACATCATGCGCGATGTGCCATGGGGTTGGCTCATTCGCTACATGCACTCCACGGGTGCTTCTGCTTTCTTCGTTGTGGTGTACCTGCACATGTTCCGTGGCCTCATGTACGGCAGCTATCGCAAGCCGCGTGAGTTGGTCTGGATTTTTGGCTGCGCCATCTTCTTGTGCCTCATGGCCGAAGCTTTCATGGGCTACTTGTTGCCTTGGGGTCAAATGTCTTACTGGGGCGCCCAAGTGATCGTGAACTTGTTCTCAGCCATTCCTTTCATTGGTCCCGATTTGGCCTTGCTCATTCGCGGCGACTTTGTGGTGGGCGATGCTACTTTGAACCGCTTCTTCAGTTTCCACGTGATTGCAGTGCCCCTGGTTCTGTTGGGCTTGGTGGTGGCGCACATCATTGCTTTGCATGAAGTGGGCTCTAACAACCCCGACGGCGTTGAAATCAAGGCGCCCGGTGCACCCAAAGACGCCCAGGGCCACCCCTTGGACGGCATCCCCTTCCATCCTTACTACACGGTGCACGACATCTTCTCTGTCAGCATTTTCCTGATGGTGTTCACGGCCATTGTGTTTTTCGCGCCTGAGTTTGGCGGCTACTTCTTGGAGTACAACAACTTCATTCCAGCCGACCCCCTCAAGACGCCTTTGCACATTGCCCCCGTCTGGTACTTCACACCTTACTACTCCATGTTGCGCGCTATCACTGGCGAGATGATGTATGTCCTCATTGCTTGTGTCTTGCTGGGTGCATTTTTGGCAGTCAAAAACAACGCCATGCCAAGCATTCTCAAAGCAGGTGTTGTTGGCGGTGCCGTGGTCATTTCTGCCCTCATGTACGGTATTGATGCCAAGTTCTGGGGTGTGGTGGTCATGGGTGGTGCGGTCATCATCATGTTCTTCTTGCCTTGGCTTGACCACAGTCCTGTCAAATCAATTCGTTACCGTCCCGACTGGCACAAGTATGTGTACGCCGTGTTCGTGATTGACTTCTTGATCTTGGGTTACTTGGGTGTGCAACCGCCTTCACCCATCGGTGAGCGTGTTTCCCAAGTGGGCACCATGTTCTATTTCGGCTTCTTCTTGCTCATGCCCTGGTGGAGCAAGTTGGGTACACCCAAACCTGTACCTGACCGCGTAGTTTTTGTTGCGCACTAAGCCCAGGAGTCCTTAAGTATGAAAATTATTCAAAAATTTGTGCTGAGTTTGTGTGTGGCATTTGCTGCCATTTCCGGTGTACAGGCAGCTGGTGGTAACGCTATTGCGTGGGACAAAGCGCCCGGTAAAACCAACGATTTAGCTTCTTTGCAAAATGGTGCCAAACTTTTTGTAAATTACTGCTTGAACTGCCACTCGGCAGCCTTCATGCGTTACAACCGCCTGCAAGACATTGGCCTCACCAACCAACAAATCAAAGACAACCTTTTGTTCGCCACTGACAAAGTGGGCGACACCATGAAGTCAAACATTGATCCTAAGCAAGCCAAAGACTGGTTTGGCGCTGTGCCCCCCGACCTCACTTTGGTGGCGCGCTCACGCTCTGGTCATGGCGGCACCGGTGCAGATTACCTCTACACGTATTTGCGCACGTACTACCGTGATGAAACCAAGCCAACAGGTTGGAACAATTTGGCTTTCCCCAATGTGGGCATGCCCAACCCATTTTGGGAATTGCAAGGCGAGCGCATGCCAGTGTATGAAGAGCGCCAAGAGCACGGACAAGCCACGCAAATTTTCACAGGTTGGAAAGCAGTCAAGCCGGGCACTCTGACACCTTTGCAGTACGACCAAGCCGTTGGCGATTTGGTCAACTACTTGCAATGGATGGCTGAACCTGTTCAAAATACCCGTGTGCGCATTGGCGTTTGGGTCTTGATTTTCTTGTCCATCTTCACATTCATTGCATGGCGTTTGAATGCAGCCTACTGGAAAGACATTAAGTAATAACTCGTGATTCGGGCACATGCCCGAATTGATGGAGTGGGCAGGCCAGCCAACCCGGTGGC
The DNA here is from genome assembly GCA_937891665.1 of uncultured Burkholderiales bacterium. Taxonomy (GTDB): domain Bacteria; phylum Pseudomonadota; class Gammaproteobacteria; order Burkholderiales; family Burkholderiaceae_C; genus Limnohabitans_A. The sequence continues at coordinate 13,845 of CALAGS010000213.1, forward strand.
TTCCCACTCTTTTTTGATTTTTAGGAGCCTTCACCATGATGGTGCTTTATTCAGGTACAACCTGCCCCTTCTCTCACCGTTGCCGTTTCGTGCTGTTTGAAAAAGGCATGGATTTTGAAATTCGCGATGTCGATTTGTACAACAAGCCCGAAGACATCAATGTCATGAACCCCTATGGCCAAGTGCCTATTTTGGTGGAGCGTGATTTGATCTTGTACGAGTCCAACATCATCAACGAATACATTGATGAGCGTTTCCCTCACCCCCAGCTTATGCCCGGTGACCCCGTTGACCGTGCGCGCGTGCGCTTGTTCTTGCTCAACTTTGAAAAAGAATTGTTCACCCATGTGGCCACCTTGGAAAACCGCACGCTCAAGGGCAACGACAAAGCTTTGGAAAAAGCCCGCTTGCACATTCGTGATCGCTTGACCCAACTGGCCCCTGTGTTCTTGAAGAACAAGTTCATGTTGGGTGACAACTTCTCGATGCTTGACGTGGCCATTGCACCTTTGCTCTGGCGCCTCGACTTTTACGGGATTGACCTGAGCAAAAACGCAGCACCTTTGCTTAAGTATGCCGAGCGAATCTTCTCTCGCCCAGCCTACATCGAGGCGCTCACGCCCTCAGAAAAGGTCATGCGCAAATAATTGCGAAAGCAATTTCGAACGCAGAGCAAAACACCATGGTGATGAACGCACTGGAATCTCCTTCTACACGCCCTTATCTCATTCGGGCGATGTACGAGTGGTGTACCGATCACTCTTTTACGCCCTACGTGGCCGTGAAAGTAGATGCATCGGTCCAAGTGCCACGAGATTTTGTGCAGGGTGGTGAAATTGTTTTGAACATCAGTTTCGATGCCACCAGCTCGCTTCAATTGGGCAATGAGTTCATCGAATTCAAAGCTCGTTTTGGCGGAAAGCCGTGCGACATCATGGTACCCATCCACCGCGTGATGGCCATCTATGCGCGTGAAAATGGACAGGGCATGTCGTTCCCTGTCTCTGACTCTCCGTTGGGAACCACAGTGGTGGGCATGGACAAGTTGTACAAAGTGCCTGATGCAACTGAATCGACAGAAGAAAACAACAAGCCTGTGCCACCTTCTCCAACGCGTCCAACCCTGACCAGAATTAAATAAGCGCTTTCAAAAACTGAGCGTGGCCCTCAAAAACTGCGATTATTGAATTACAATTCAGCCCGTGCCGCTTTAGCTCAGTTGGTAGAGCAACCGCCTTGTAAGCGGTAGGTCGTCAGTTCGAATCCGACAAGCGGCACCACTTTGAAAATCCAGCCTTTTGGTTGGTTTTTTTTCGTCTGTCACATCTTCAGCGCGGATTTTGAAGTATTTTGAGGCGAATTTTCTCAACGCTGTGCCCATGGCTTTTGAGATGGGCCTGAAGCGCAGGCAGCATTTGACGCAGTTTGGCCGCGGCCGCATTGGAATTGACCAAAATACACCACTCTGTGCCATCAATAGGCCCGGCCTGAATGGCACTTCTCAACGGCCCAGGAATGAGGCTTTGTAAAGATTGGAGACGCAGGCTTGATTCTCGGGTGAGTTCTGTCAAGCGCGCCAAACTGGGCGATTCTTGCGCCGCTTCCATGAGGGTGACTGCCTGGTTGATTTTTGCCATCCCTGCATTATGCGAGAGCCCTGATCATCTGCCGGAAATTTCGGCTAACTGCCTGCACTCAGCAGTTAAAATGTCGAGTTCACATGCGCTCTTTGCGTACGTACTTTTGAATCCACTTTAAGACAGGATTTTCGGGCAAGTCTTTGCGTTTTTGACCAAGATAGACCCGTGTCACCATGGCCATCAATTTTTTGACCAAACTTTTCGGCAGTCGCAACGACCGCACGATCAAACAGTACCGCAAAACTGTGACGCTTATCAATGGCTTAGAGGCTGAATACGAAGCCCTCAGCGATGAACAATTGCGCACTAAAACAGACGAGTTTCGAGCTCGCGTGGCGGAAGGTGAATCTTTAGACAAAATTTTGCCTGAAGCTTTTGCTGTTGTTCGTGAGGGTTCGAAGCGCGTCATGAAGATGCGACACTTTGACGTGCAAATGTTAGGTGGTATTTCTTTGCACAAAGGCAAAATTTCTGAAATGGGGACCGGTGAAGGTAAAACTTTAACGGCCACACTGGCCGTGTATTTGAATGCATTGGCCAACAAAGGTGTGCATGTGGTCACCGTCAACGACTACTTGGCCAGTCGCGATGCGCAGTGGATGGGCAAGCTTTACAACTTTCTTGGCATGAGCGTGGGCATCAACTTGTCCCAACTCTCGCGCGAAGAAAAACAGGCAGCTTACAACTCAGACATCACATACGGTACCAACAACGAATTTGGTTTTGATTATTTGCGGGACAACATGGTCTATGAGGCCAAAGACCGTGTTCAACGCGGCCTGAACTACGCCATCGTTGACGAGGTCGACTCCATTTTGATTGATGAGGCGCGCACACCTCTCATCATCAGCGGTCAAGCTGACGATCAAACGGCTCAATACCAAGCCATGAACCAAGTGGTTCCTTTGCTGACTCGCCAAGAAGGCGAGGCCGATCCTCGCACCGGCGAGGGCATCACCAAGCCCGGTGATTTCACGGTCGATGAAAAATCGCACCAAGTGTTCTTGACCGAACAGGGACACGAAAAAGCAGAAAGCATTTTGGCCAGTGCAGGCCTCATTCCTGAAGGTGCAAGCCTTTACGACCCCGCCAACATTGCGCTCATGCACCACCTCACGGCCGCATTGCGCGCCAAGCACATCTATCACCGCGATCAGCACTATGTGGTGCAGGAAGGTGAAATCGTCATCGTTGACGAATTCACAGGCCGTCTCATGACGGGTCGCCGCTGGAGCGACGGCTTACACCAAGCGGTTGAAGCCAAAGAAGGTGTGGCCATTCAGGCTGAGAACCAAACCATGGCCTCCATCACCTTCCAAAACTATTTCCGTTTGTACGGAAAACTGGGCGGCATGACAGGCACGGCAGACACAGAAGCCTACGAGTTTCAAGAAATTTATGGCCTCGAAACCGTGGTCATTCCCCCCAATCGCGTCAGTCGACGCCAAGACCAACTCGATCGTGTTTACAAATCAGCACCAGAAAAATACAACGCCGCCATTGCCGATATTCGGGAGTGTTTCGAGCGGGGCCAGCCCGTGTTGGTGGGAACCACTTCCATCGAAAACTCAGAACTTATTTCTGAGTTGCTCACCAAAGCCAAGTTACCTCACCAAGTATTGAACGCCAAGCAGCATGCCCGAGAGGCTGACATCATTGCGCAAGCAGGTCGCCCTGGCATGATCACCATTGCGACCAACATGGCCGGCCGCGGCACTGACATCGTCTTGGGTGGCAACATTGAAAAAGACATTCAGGCTGTTGAGTCCGATGAAAGTTTGAGCCAAGAACAACGACAAGCGCAAGTTGCTGCCAAGCGCACCGAGTGGCTCAGTGTGCACGAGCAAGTCAAGTCTTTGGGCGGCCTTCGCATCATTGCCACCGAACGTCACGAGTCACGCCGCATTGACAATCAATTGCGCGGCCGTTCGGGCCGTCAGGGTGACCCTGGCTCTTCGCGTTTTTATTTGAGCCTAGACGATCCCCTCATGCGCATTTTTGCGGGCGACCGCGTACGCGCCATCATGGACCGTCTCAAAATGCCAGAAGGCGAAGCCATTGAAGCCGGCATGGTCACTCGCAGCATTGAAAGTGCGCAACGCAAAGTGGAAGCGCGCAACTTTGACACGCGCAAACAGTTGCTTGAATACGATGATGTGTCCAACGATCAGCGCAAGGTCATTTACCAACAGCGCAATGACATCATCGATGCCAAAGAGATGGACGCGCAAATTATGGCCTTGCGCGAAGGCAGCTTCACTGATTTGGTTCGCCAGTATGTGCCCCAAGAATCTGTTGAGGAGCAGTGGGACTTGGTGGGCCTAGAACGTGTGCTAAACGACGAATGGCAAATGCAATTGTCCTTGCGTGAGAAAGTAGAAGCCGCCACTGCGATCACAGACGAAGAAATTCTCGAAATGGTTTTGACTGCAGCCAACACGGCATTCAAAGTCAAATTAGATGCGGTCGGTGTTGAAAACTTTGTGCCCTTCGAACGTGTCGTTTTGTTGCAAAGCATCGACACCCACTGGCGCGAGCACCTGAGTTCTTTGGATTATTTGCGCCAAGGCATTCACTTGCGTGGTTACGCGCAAAAGCAACCTAAGCAAGAGTACAAACGAGAAGCTTTTGAACTCTTTGGTCAATTGCTCGACTCTGTTAAAAACGAAGTCACACGCGTTTTGATGAACGTGAAAATTGAATCCAGTGAGCAAATTGGCGAAGCGGCGCAAGTCTTGGAAGAGCGCGCAGAAAATATCAGCAACGTGACTTACACCGCGCCTGATGAGCAAGGCCAGCAACAGTCGCAACCAGAATCTGAAAGCAAATTGTTTGCGCCTGTGGGTCGCAACGAAGCTTGCCCATGCGGCAGCGGTAAAAAATACAAGTTCTGCCACGGTAAGTTGGCATAAGAGGTTTTCATGACAGTGAATCTTCAAGCTCCCAACCCCGACCAGGTCTTGGCTGTTCCGGGTGTCCGCTTAGGCATTGCAGAGGCGGGCGTTCGCAAAGTGGGGCGCAAAGACCTCACTGTCATTTTGTTGGATGAAGGCAGCGCTGTTTCCGGTGTTTTCACGCAAAACCGATTTTGTGCCGCGCCGGTTCAAGTTTGCCGTGATCACTTGCAGCAAGTGAAGGCTTCAGAAGCGGGCACACACGTTCGAGCTTTGATCATCAACACGGGTAACGCCAACGCAGGCACCGGTGCCAAAGGATTGGCCGACGCACGTGCCACTGCTGAAGCCCTGGCCTCAATTCTCAAAATCAAACCCCAACAAGTCTTGCCCTTCTCAACGGGCGTCATCATGGAAAACTTGCCTGTCGATCGCATTGTGGCGGGCATGCCTGCTGCCATTGCCGATGCGCAAGCAAAGCACTGGGCTAAGGCGGCTGAAGGCATCATGACCACCGACACCGTGCCCAAGGCTTTCAGCGCGCAAGTGGTGCTGTCTGGTCAGACGGTCACCATCACGGGCATTAGCAAAGGGGCTGGCATGATTCGGCCCAACATGGCCACCATGCTGGGTTTCTTGGCCACCGACGCCAACATCGATCCGGCCTTGTTGCCTGCCTTGGCCACTGACTTGGCCAATGCCTCTTTCAATCGCATCACCATTGATGGTGACACCTCGACCAACGACTCGTTCATCGTCATGGCCACGCGCAAATCGGCGCACCCAGTTATTTCAACTTGGGATTCGACTGATGGCAAAGCTTTGCGCCATGCCATGATGGCTGTGGCCCAAAAGCTGGCGCACGCCATCGTGCGAGATGGCGAAGGCGCCACCAAGTTCATCACCGTGCGCGTGGAAGGTGGCAAGACTACTGAAGAGTGTCTTTTGGCCGCTTACGCCATTGCCCATTCGCCCTTGGTTAAAACAGCCTTCTTTGCCAGCGACCCTAACTTAGGCCGCATCTTGGCCGCGGTCGGTTACGCAGGCATTCACGATCTCAATCAAGACCTGATTGGTCTTTACCTCGACGATGTGTGTGTGGTGCAAAACGGAGGTCGCAATCCGGCCTACCAAGAAGCCGATGGTCAACGTGTCATGAAGCAAAGTGAAATTACCATCAAAGTGGTGTTGGGACGCGGCCAGGCGGTAGACACCGTTTGGACCTGTGATTTAAGCCACGACTATGTTTCCATTAATGCAGACTACCGATCATGAGCGACGCCATAGAAAAACTTTTAGAACGCGCTGTGCTCATGATGGAGCGCATTGAACGCGTATTGCCCCAGCCTTTAAGTGAGCCCAATTGGACTGAAGCCATTGCCTGGCGCTATCGCAAGCGTGCCTCTGGTCATGGCGTCTTAGAAGCTGTGCGCCATGTGTCAGACATGAACCTGGCTGACTTGCAGGAAATTGATGGACAGAAAGAAAAGTTGCAACAAAACACTTTGCAATTTGTAAAAGGCTTGCCGGCCAACAATGTGCTCCTGACGGGTTCACGTGGCACTGGCAAATCTTCCTTGATCAAAGCTTGTTTGAATGCCTATGCGTCACAAGGTTTGCGCCTCATTGAAGTTGACAAAGAAGACCTGACCGATTTACCCGACATTGTCGATGTGGTTGCTGGACGGCCAGAAAAATTCATCATCTTCTGTGATGACCTGAGCTTTGAAGATGGCGAAGGCGGCTACAAAGCTTTGAAATCCATTCTCGACGGTTCTGTGGCGGCATCGACACCCAATGTGCTCATCTACGCTACCAGCAACCGACGCCATTTGTTGCCCGAGCACATGAAGGACAACCTCACCTACACCCACACCGAAGATGGTGAGGTGCATCCGGGCGAAGTCATTGAAGAAAAAATTTCTTTGTCCGAACGTTTTGGCTTGTGGATCAGTTTTTATCCCTTCTCTCAAGACGAATACCTGGCCATCGTGGCCCAATGGTTGCGGTCTCTGGGTGCTAGCGAAGCCGTCATTCAAGCCGCCGGACCTGAAGCCCTGGTCTGGGCCCTTGAACGTGGTTCGCGCAGTGGCCGAGTGGCCTATCAGTTTGCGCGAGATTGTGTGGGACGCATGGGGCAGGGCGCTTCGACTCAGCGATCACTGTGAGTACAAGCGCTGCACCTGGCCAGTCTTTGTTGGTGGCGGATGCGCATCTTCAACGCGATGGTGGACAAAATCGCAAGACAGTCGATGTGGCGGTGGGCATTTTGATCAATGCGCAAAATCAATTCTTGCTCACCTCAAGACCGCCAGGCAAAGTGTACGAAGCTTACTGGGAGTTTCCGGGGGGCAAGCTAGAGGCCCATGAAACCGTTGAACAGGCATTAACGCGAGAACTTGAAGAAGAGCTTGGTTTGAAGATTGGTGATGTGCAAATTTGGCGACAACAGTTGGTGGACTATCCCCATGCTTTGGTCAGGCTGAACTTTTGCAAGGTTCGCAGTTGGCAAGGCAACTTGGAAATGCGAGAAGGCCAACAGTTTGCTTGGCAAAGCTTACCCGTTCAAGTGATGCCTGTATTGCCTGGCACCGTGCCTGTTCTAACTTGGTTGGCCGAAGAAAGTGGTTTCGTGGGTGACACGCATGTGGCTGTCAGTTAAGCCCTAGTTACTGCAACTTAGGATCGCCAAAATTTTCTTGATCGGGGGGTGTGTCTTCGGGCACCCTGAAGCTCTCATTGGCCCAAGCACCCAAGTCAATGCCTTTGCATCTTGCGCTGCAAAAGGGACGGTAAGTATTGTCTGAGCTGAAAAGACTGGGGCCGCCACAGGTGGGGCACTTCACGTGTTTGGGCTTGGCAGATGGCTCACTCATCGGTCTCAGTAGGTTCTCATGGCCTGCGCTTTAAGCGCAGAGCGTCATTTCAAAGGGGGTGTCTTCTTTGTTGGCAAGCAGCTTGCCATCGGCTTGTTGTTGCATGAGCCGAATGACGACCAGCAGCCTGTTGCAGCTGATCTCGGGTGTGAGGTTCAAACTTTCGTCAATTCGCAAACGGAGCAGTTGAAAATTGCGTCCCTGCGGCAAATTTTGTTGAAGCTGGCCACCCGTTGCCATGACCTTTTGAGTGCTGCCAGATTCGCGCATCATTTTGAGAATGAGTTGAATCGCGTTGGCCAAAGGTGAAAAGTGTTGCGACCATTCGAACAAATTAGCTTGCCTGGAGGGAGGGGCATGGTGCTGCCATGCGTGGTAAGCAGGCAAGTCAAATTCGCAGGTTCCGCCTGGAATGGCTGTACGGCTTCGAATGCTGTTGAGGAATTCGCTTTCACCCAAAGCACTGCCCATTTTGCCAACCATGCTGTTGAGCGCTTCGAAGCGTTGTTCGAGTTGTGCAATGACCAGATCAAGCGCCTGCTCTGAAATGGAGGGGTTGCCACGATAGCTGTTGAGCTGCTGTTTATGGCGTTCAATGTCTTTGAGAATCTCTGATTTCAATTCTGAGCGGGAGGCCACTTCCATGATTTCAAAAATCGTGGTGAGCGCGTAATGGTGATCAACTGCCTCGGAACGCTGACTCAGTTGGTTAAAGCGCGCAAACAAATGTTGCAGACGCAAATAGGTCCGAGTCCGTTCGTTGAGGGGGTATTCGTAAAGTATCACGCTGCGTCTTTCAGTGCCAAGATCATAGCCCGAAGCGGGTCATCATTTCATGCACCAACTGCTTCAAGTCGGCTAAATTAATACCTTCGTTCAAAATGACCGCATCGGCACAGTCCAATCTCTGTTGCCGACTGGCTTGTTGAGAAATGATTCGCTCTATTTCTGTCCGGCCTAGCTGGTTTCTGCTCATTACCCTCTGGATTTGAGTTTCAACGCCACAGTCAACCACGCAGACCAAGTCAACTTGGCGCCGCCAGCGATCGCCAGACTCTACCAACAAGGGGACGTCATAGACTAAGCAGGCATGGCCTGCGGCTATGGCGGCAACACTTTCTTCTTGAAGGACTTGCCCCACCAAAGGGTGAATGATGGCCTCAAGCTGTCGCTTGCTTTCAGGGTTGGAAAAGACCAGTGCTCGCATGGCGTCTCTGTTCATGGCGCCATCTGGGGCTATCAATTGTTCGCCAAATTCAGCCAAGATGGCCGGAATGGCTCTCCCGCCGGGCATGGTGAGTGACCTGGAAATGGCATCGGCATCCATGACCGCCGCACCCGCGCTGGCCATGATGCTGGCCACCGTGCTCTTACCGCTGCCAATGCCGCCCGTCAGCCCCAGTCGAAGTGGCTTGCGGCTCAACGGGTTAAGCCCCCATGGAAATGCCTAAAAAGAAACATGCGAATCCAGAAAAGGCTAAAAAAGGTCCAAATGCGAAGTGTCCATTGTGACCCAGTTGCCCCCTCATTTTTTGGACAACTCCAAAAATCAGCCCAGAAACAGAGGCCAACAAGAGCAAAGGCAAAAGGCTCCAAACCCCCACCCAAGCGCCAAGGCCGGCCAGCAGTTTGAGATCACCCTGCCCCATACCCTCTTTGCCTGCAACTTTCTCAAAGCCCCAGCTGACCAGCCATAGAAGTCCATAGCCCAGAACCGCACCAGACAGTGAATGCATGAGTGGGGTGGGAGTGAGCGACATGGCGCTGCCAATGAGACCCACCCACAGCAAGGCTTGGGTCAGAACATCTGGGAGGAGGAATGTTTCGGCATCAATCCAGGCCAATGCCAAAAGGGCAGCGCAGAAGAAACCACCGAGCAAGGCTGTATAGCCAAAACCAAACTTCAGGAGTGACATGCAAAACAATACAGCTGTGAGGAGTTCAACCCCTGGGTAGCGAAAGGAAATGGCTTCATTGCAATGTTTGCAGCGTCCAAAGCGCCCAACAAAAGACAAAACTGGAATGAGCTCATACCAACCCAGTGTGTGGCGGCAGTGAGGGCAGTGTGATCGTGGCGTCGATAAATTGAAGTTAGCGGTGCTACTGTCGTCCGTCGTCAAAATCATTTGTGGCAAACGGTGAATGAGCACGTTGACAAAGCTACCGATGACCAGGCCAATGGCAGCCATCAAAATGATCTCAGCCAAGCTGACTTCTACAAAGTGCGGCATGACCCAGCCCATGCTGCCAGGGGGCAGCCACAATTGAGGCCATGCAGTCAGGGTGATCAAAAGACTTGTCCTAAGTTGAAGATGGGCATGTACAAAGCCAACAAAATGCCGCCTATGAGCGTGCCCAGCACGACCATGATGACGGGCTCGAGGAGCGTGGACAGATTGCCAATTTGTTGATTCAGATCGGACTCCATGAGTTTGGCTGTACGTTCAAGCATGGTATCAAGTGATCCCGTTTCTTCGCCTATGGCGCACATCTGAATGGTCATGGCAGAGAACAAGTTGGATTTTGACATGGCCTTGCTTAAACTGTTGCCCTCTAGAATGCTTTGCGTCATAGCCAGCGTGGCTTGTGCCAAATTGGGTGAGACAGTTGCGGCTGAAGCGGGTGCCAGTGCTTCGGCCAAAGGAATGCCGGCCTGAAGCAAAGCCGACAAGGTTTGTGTCCATTTGACGATCATGGCGGTTTGCAAAAGCGCCCCTACAACAGGACATAGGAAGGCCATTTTTTCAAAAATGATTTGGAGCTTCAAGGACCTGTGGTGCACCCTATGCAGCAATGCGATGAGTGCCAAAAGCGATCCTGAAAGCACGCCAGCCCATTGCCCCACCCAAAAGCTCATGTTGATCAATTGCTGTGTTGCCCAAGGCAATGACGCGCCCATGCTCTTGAAAACATCTTCAAAGACAGGCACCACCCACACCAAGATGACCACCAGCACAATGACAGCGACGACCAAGATGCTTGCTGGGTAAATGAGCGCATTTTTGAGTTTGGCTTTCAGGGTGGCGTGGGCCTCAAGGGTATCTGCCAAGCGGCTCAATATTGTGTCCAAAATGCCAGCTGACTCGCCTGCGTGCAACAAACTGCAGTAATGTTGATTGAAAACTTGCGGATGCTTTTGAAAAGCAGTGTGCAGCGACTGGCCTGCATTGACTTCGTTCCGAAGTGTTTGCAATGTGTTGCCAAAAGCTTTCTGAGTAGCGCGATTGCCCACAATGCTTTGACTAAGCAATTCAAAAGCCTGCGACAGCGGAATGCCTGCACTCATGAGCGCCGACCACTGCCGCGTGAAAACGCTCAGTGTTTTGGCCGGAACAGGCTTGCTTGTCAGCTTGCGAGGGGGCGCAACCTGCCGTCTGGCAACTGCACGGGAGAGGGCAGCATCAAGTGACATCGGTGTGAGCCAGTACTTCGGACAAAGAGGTGATGCCCATGGAGGCTTGCAGAAGTCCTGCGTGTCGCAGCGTGGTGACACCTTCTTTTTCGGCTTGCGCTGTCAGTTCATGGCCACTGGCATTGTGCAAAATCAAATGTTGCAATGCCGCTGTAATCGGCATGACTTGGAACAAACCAATTCGCCCCCAATAGCCGTTGTGGCACTGTGAGCAGCCTTTTGCCGAATAAAAATGATGCTGTGGCGCAGCTTGGTCGGTGAAAGACTGGAGACCTAATTCTTTCAGTGATTGAGATGACACACTGACGGGCGTTCGACAGTGCACGCACAAGCGGCGAACCAAGCGCTGTGCAGAAATGAGGCTGATGCTAGAGGCCAAGTTGTAGGTGGCAACGCCCATGTTGCGAAGGCGAACCAAAGCGCTGGGTGCGTCTTGTGTATGCAAAGTAGACAGCACCAAATGACCGGTTTGCGAGGCCTTCATGACAATGTCTGCCGTTTCGTGGTCTCTGATTTCTCCCACCATGAGAATGTCAGGGTCTTGGCGTAAAAAGGCGCGAAGTGATGTGGCGAAATTCAGGCCAATTTTTTCTTTCACATTGACTTGATTGATACCCGGCAATTGAATTTCAGAGGGGTCTTCGACGCTGGCAATGTTCACTTCAGCCCGATTCAGCAGGTTCAAACAGGCATACAAAGATTGAGACTTGCCTGAACCTGTGGGTCCTGTGACCAAAACCATGCCATGTGGTTTTTGGACAGCAGCAAGCATTTTTTGTTTGTCGGCAGGGCTATAACCCAGGTGATCTAAGTTGAGCTTTGCCAAATCGGTTGGCAATATGCGCACCACAATCTTCTCGCCAAAGAGTGTCGGCAATGTACTCACCCGTAAATTCAGGCGCTGTGTATTTTTGAGTCCAAGATTCATGCGGCCATCTTGCGGCAAGCGTTTTTCTGCTATGTCTAAGCGCGACAAAACTTTGATGCGAGACACAATTTGGTCTTTAAACTCATAGGGCGGTGCCGGAATTTCTTGCAGCACGCCATCGACACGCAAGCGGACACGGAAGAAATTTTCGAAAGGTTCGAAATGGATGTCAGAGGCTCTAAGCTGCGCTGCTATTTCCCACGTTTGCTGAAGGTAGTGAACAACAGGCGCGTCTGAAGGCGTGGGCAGGTTGCCGGAATGATGAATTGCCATCTGAACGCCATTTCATAAGAACAGGACGTTCAATGATGCGTGCGATTTGGCAATTTAAACGCTTCAAATTCGAAATGCAAGAATTTGTGCGGTGGTGTGTGACCCTGTGTGATAACTGCCTTCGGCCAATGTGCGCACACCTTGGTGTGCAAAAAAAACATGCAATGGCGCTATTTCCCCCTGCAATATCTCGACACCAGGGTATTTGCCTGATGCATTGTCTTCTGCAGAAACTTTGGACTCATGAATCAGTGCGCCACCGACGCGCAAACTGACTGGCAGCTGAGCATTGAGTCTTTGTCGAATGGGCGATTCAGGTTGAGAAAAAACACTGACCACGACATCCCAAGCATTGGGTTCAAGTTGAAAGTCATTCAAGTCTGCCAACAGGCATTCAATTTTGACTTGATGCTTCTCGGCCAGTGCTTGCGCTTTGGCAAGGCCTACACTTGAAAAATCAACAGCAGTGACTTCGAAGCCCAGTTGGGCCAAGTACACCGCGTTGCGACCTTCACCCTCGCTTAGAGAAATGACTTTGCCTTTTTTGACTTGAGGCGCAGCCCAGACCAAAAAATCGTTGGGCGCTTCGCCGTAAGCATAATCGTGGCTTGAGAAGCGATCATCCCAATAGCGGCGGCCTTTTTTTTCTTGTGTCATTTTTTCAGTTTAAAGCAATGGTCACAATACTGAGTCAGCTTGTAACCCAAGCCTGCTGCGAAATGATTTTCAGTTGGCCAAGCCTACAAAAACGTTTTGAACGTCATCATTGCCGTCAATGGCAGCCAAGAAATTTTCCACTTCCTCAAGCTGCTCGGCGCTGAGGTTGGCAGGGTTAACGGGGTTTTTGGGTTTGTAGCCCAACTTGTTGGACAACACCGTGAAGCCATGCTCGGGCAAAGCCTTGCTGACCAAATCTAGATCTGTTGGGTCTGTGATGAACACCGTCACACCGTCTTCATCGGCGGCTTCAAAGTCTTGTGCACCAGCTTCAATGGCGGCCATCTCGGCATCTGCATCAGCTTTGGAAGCTTCTGCTTCAATCATGCCCACATGGTCAAAATCCCAAGACACAGAACCTGAAGAGCCCAGTTGTCCTTTGCGGAAAAGCACGCGAACTTCAGAGGCGGTCCGGTTGAGGTTGTCGGTCAGGGCCTCGACCATCAAAGGCACCTGATGGGGCGCAAAACCTTCGTAAATAACGCGTTCAAAATTAACGGGGTCGCCCAACAAGCCGGCGCCTTTTTTGATGGCGCGCTCTAGAGTGTCTTTGGGCATAGAGACCTTGCGAGCTTGCTCCACGACCAAGCGCAGTCGAGAGTTGGCGGCGGGATCGGCCCCACTCTTGGCGGCCACCATGATGTCTTTGGCCAAGCGCCCAAAGAGTTTGCCTCTAGCGTCTGCGGCTTGTGCCTTGCCTTTTGCTTTCCACTGGGCGCCCATGGGGTCTACTTTCTGTGTGAAGATTTAAGGGGTCATTTTAAGTCATGCGCCCCCTTTAAAACTTAGACCGTGATATCGACGTTGCCGCCTTTGGGCTTGTCATTGGATCTGACCTCTTGCCGAACTACTTCGCGTTGAGGCTCCATTTTTGGCGGTGGATCATTTTTGACCTTTTGCTCCGTTTTGACGGGCCGTTCTTGTTGTACTCGAGGCGGTTCTGGTCTTTGACTGGCAGGGCGAATTTCTGACATGGTAAAACTCCGTCAAGTCGAGATTTGAAAAGTGTGGCGCGTTGCCAAAGGTCATTGTCAACCAAAATGCCACGGAAAGGGTTAAATCCAAAGGAAGCTTTTCATGAAAATAGCCATTGTTCTTTTAAGCTTGTTCAGTTTAGGGTTTGTGTGGGCCAATACGCCAGCCTGTTTTTCAATCAGGGATCCTGATCGGAAAAATGTTTGTTTGGCCATGTCGAGTCGGCAAAATTCCTACTGTTTCTCAGTCAAGGACGCAGACACCAAAAATATGTGTTTGGCCAATGTGATGCAAGAAAAAAGCTATTGCCACAGCATCAAACTGCACGACATGAAGCAGCAGTGCTTGGCACAAGTAAAATAGTTAAATTGAATACCATCGTATGAAGTTCATCAAAAAACTTTTGGTTGTCGGGGTTTCGGCAACTGTTTATTACCTATCACTCCTTGCGAATGAATGGGTATTTGGTGATACGGAATTTTCTTTTGATGTGCATTGGGTGTTTTTCCCAAGTGGTTTTCGTTTTGTCTTGGTCTTGCTCGCCTTGGAGACGGGCGCTTTGGGAATCGCCTTGGGAGGTATGCTTTGGAATTATCAAGTCCACCCTGATTTAGGGCTTGATTTCGCTTTGATCACCGGTCTTGTAGCCGGTTTTTCCCCTTGGTTAGCCCGTCAACTGAGTGTGAGCTTTCTTGGGTTAGACCGTGAGTTTAAAGTTTTGTCACCCCAAACCTTGTTGAAAATATCACTCCTTTTCGCTACCCTTAGCGCGCTGCTTCATCAACTTTGGTTTTACTCGCAAGGGCTCACTGACAACTTGGGCTCAAGTTTCACTGTCATGGCCCTGAGCAATTGGGCTGGAACTTTGTTGGTCTTAATGGCCATTAAGTTCATCATTCAAAAATACTCAAGCCCAGAAACTGAACGGCAAAAGTTTTAAATTTCTATTCTTCATCAAGCAATTCTTCATGAAACAAATTTACCTGCGATATTTGGTGTTAGCTGAGACTTTGCGTAAATCGAACATTGATCTTTCGGACATTGATGAAATCGGAAAAAAATTACTTGAGACCATTGCCATTAAAAGTGCACAAGGCCAGCCTATGGTCGTTACTCAAACGATGGAGTTAAGTGACATTGCCAGCCCAGCCACCATCCATCGACGTATCGAAATATTGAAAAAAGCGGGCTTGATTCAAGTGGTGCAAACTGAACAAAACCAAAAGATCAAATTTTTAGTGCCGACCCAAACTAGCATTGATTACTTTGACAAGCTTGGAAAGCTCATGGCCTCCGCCATCCGCTCTTAAATGACGCAAGTTTTGATTTAAATATTGAAAATCATGCCATTGGCCTTACCCACTTTCGACGATGTTTTGGCAGCGGCTAAACGGTTAGAGGGCGTCGCTCACAAGACCCCTGTGATGCAGTCCAGTTCCTTGAACGAAAAATTGCAGGCGAAGATCTATGTGAAGTGTGAAAACTTTCAGCGCATGGGTGCTTTTAAGTTCAGGGGCGGCTTCAATGCCTTGGCCAAATTGAACGATGCGCAAAGGCGGGCAGGGGTGGTGGCTTATTCTTCGGGTAACCATGCGCAAGCCGTGGCCTTGTCGGCGCGTATTCTTCAAATTCCCGCCACCATTTTTATGCCGCACGATGCCGCGCCCGCTAAGTTGGCGGCTACAAAAGGCTACGGCGCCACGATCATCGGCTATGACCGTTATGGTGAGGACGCCAGCTCCCTGGCCACAGCCTTGGCCAGCCAGAATGGTCTCACTTTCATCCCTCCCTTTGATCATCCTGATGTCTTATCAGGTCAAGGTACCGCGGCTTTGGAATTGTTCAAGGAGGTGGGCGAACTCGATGTGCTGTTTGTTTGTTTGGGCGGCGGTGGGCTTTTAAGCGGAAGTGCATTGGCCGCCAAGGCGCTCTCACCGAGTTGTCAAATCGTGGGTGTAGAGCCCGAGGCGGGCAACGATGTGCAGCAATCATTTAGAAGAGGTGAGCGGGTCAAAATAGCAACGCCCGTGACCATTGCCGATGGTGCACAAACGCCCATGGTGGGCGCCATCACTTTTGAAATTATCAAAGCTTTGGTGAACGACATTCACACCGTGACAGACGCACAACTGGTCCAAAGCATGCGCTTTTATGCTGAGCGCATGAAGATGATTGTGGAGCCGACGGGCTGCCTTTCATTGGCAGCTGCCATGCAAGCAAGTGAGTCGTTGAAGGGAAAGAAAGCAGGCCTGATCATCAGCGGTGGCAACATCGACCTGGCGAGGTTTTCGCAATTAATGACGGATTACCCGTGTGAGCTTTAAGTGCGGCGCTCTAACAATTGAGACGCCAGAGCAACCAAAGCATCTTTGTATTCGCCATCAGGCAGATGCTGCGCCGCATCTACGGCACGCTGAGCTTCTGACATGGCCGCTTTGCGGCTAGCTTCAAGAGCACCTGTATCGCGGACGATGGCAATCACACTGCTCAGTTGGTCAATAGAGCCTGTTTCGATGGCCTTTTGAACTAGCTCTCGCTGTGCTGGTGTGCCCCGTTGCATGGCCAAAATGAGGGGCAGAGTAGCTTTGCCTTCGCGCAAATCATCGCCGAGGTTCTTGCCCATTTCAGTGGCATTGCCCTCGTAATCTAAAACATCGTCAATCACTTGAAAAGCAGTGCCCAAGGCTTGACCATAGTCTGCGCAGGCCTCCTCCAATTCAGGAGAGGTTTTGGCCAAGATGGCTGCCAAACGGGCGCTGGCCTCAAACAATTTGGCAGTTTTGGACCGAATGACGTGCAAATAGGCCTCTTCGTCCAAAGAAGCGTCATGCATGTTCATGAGTTGCAGAACTTCACCCTCTGCAATGACGTTGGTGGCATCGGCCAATACTTGCATGATGCGCATGCTGCCAGCATCCACCATCATTTGAAAAGCGCGGGAATAGAGAAAGTCGCCTACCAACACGCTGGCGGGATTGCCAAAATTTTCGTTGGCAGTAGGGCGGCCACGCCGCAGTGTCGACTCGTCCACCACGTCGTCGTGCAGCAATGTGGCCGTGTGAATGAACTCCACTACAGCGGCCATGCTGTATTTGTGCGCTTCTTGGTAGCCCAAAGCACCGCAGGTGAGCAACAAAATGACAGGCCTTAGCCGCTTGCCGCCTGCCGAAATGATGTACTGGGCAACTTGACCCACCAGAGGCACTCCCGAACTCAAGCGCTTTGCGATGACCTCGTCGACCTGGGCCAAATCTTTTGCCACCAGAGCCAAGGCAGAGGCTGGGGAAGCTTGAAAGGATGGCGCGGAGGTAGACAAAATGGCTTTAAACAACTGGATTTGTGGGCAGAACCGCCTGAAAACTTGGGTTTTCGATGGGGTTTCTGTGTATTGGCATGATTATAGAGAGCGAAAACGACAACTGGGGGGCTGCAATGAATTGTGCTTGAGGGGCTTGTCAAGTCTCAAAAGTACGTGCTAAAATCCGCGGTTCCTTAGGGTTCGTCCTAGGAATTCCAATGAAGATTTCGAAAAGGTCATTATGTACGCGGTCATAAAAACCGGTGGCAAACAGTATCGTGTTGCTGCTGGTGAAAAAATTAAAGTAGAACAGATTGCTGCGGACGTGGGCCAGGAAATCGTATTCGACCAAGTTCTGGCAGTCGGCAACGGCGCAGATCTGAAAGTTGGTACGCCCCTGGTGTCCGGCGCAACTGTTACTGTCACAGTGTTGGCACACGGCAAGCACGACAAAGTGCACATCTTCAAGATGCGCCGTCGCAAGCATTATCAAAAACGTCAAGGTCATCGCCAGCAGTACACAGAACTGCAAATTGGCGCGATTGCCGGCTAAGGAGCACAGGTCATGGCACAGAAAAAAGGCGGCGGCTCTACGCGAAACGGGCGCGATTCGCAGCCCAAAATGCTCGGTGTAAAAGCTTTCGGTGGTGAACTCATCACTGCAGGCGCCATCATTGTTCGTCAGCGTGGTACCAAGTTCCACCCCGGCAACAATGTGGGCATTGGCAAAGACCACACATTGTTCGCTTTGATCGACGGCCACGTGTCGTTCGGCTTCAAAGGTGCTCTGAAAAAGCAAATGGTGAACGTGACTGCTGCTTAAACAGCGTCAGCCATTGCGCAAAGAGCCCCGCCGAGTCGGGGCTTTTTTGTTCCAGAGCTCAAAATTAAAATAGACAAACTGGAATAGAAACTGGAAACATCATGAAATTCGTTGACGAAGCCTATATTGACATCGCCGCAGGCGATGGCGGGAACGGCTGCGTCTCGTTCCGGCATGAGAAGTACAAAGAATTTGGCGGTCCCAACGGCGGCGATGGTGGCCGCGGTGGCCATGTGTTTGCAGTGGCCGACCCTAACCTCAATACCTTGGTTGATTTCCGTTACTCTCGCAGGCACGAGGCCAAGCGCGGCCAGCACGGCATGGGCTCCGACATGTTTGGCGCCATGGGCGACGATGTCACTTTGAAAATGCCTGTAGGCACCATCATCACCGACGCCGAAACGGGCGAGGTCTTGTATGAGCTGTTACAACCCGGCGAGGTTCTCATGATTGCCAAGGGCGGCGATGGTGGTTTTGGCAATATGCGCTTTAAGAGCGCCATCAATCGTGCGCCGCGTCAAAAAACACCCGGCTGGCCGGGCGAGAAAAAAGAACTCAAGCTCGAGTTGAAGGTCTTGGCCGATGTGGGATTGTTGGGCATGCCCAATGCAGGAAAGTCCACACTGATTGCCGCCATTTCCAACGCTCGCCCCAAAATTGCAGACTACCCGTTCACCACTTTGCACCCCAATTTGGGCGTGGTGCGCGTCGGCCCTGAGCAAAGCTTTGTGGTGGCCGATGTGCCAGGCCTCATTGAGGGCGCTTCTGATGGCGCTGGTTTGGGCCATTTGTTCTTGCGCCATTTGCAGCGCACGCGCTTGTTGTTGCACATGATTGACTTTGCACCCTTCGATGAAACTGTCGATCCTGTGGCGCAAGCCAAAGCCATTGTGAGCGAGCTCAAAAAATACGACAAAGCTTTGTACGACAAGCCACGTTGGTTGGTGCTCAACAAACTTGACATGGTGCCGGTTGAAGAGCGCGAAGCCCGTGTCAAAGACTTCATCAAGCGCTTCAAATACAAAGGCCCTGTGTTTGAAATTTCTGCGCTCACCCGTGAAGGTTGTGAGACTTTGATCAAGACGATTTTTCAGCACATCAAAGCGCAGCAAATACAAGAGCAAGAACCGGTCTACATTGATCCGCGTTTTGTTGAGGAACCTCCCCTCTAATTGATTCGGCAACCTGAATCTTCTGCATTTGCGATACATTGAGCACCATGAGCCAGCCTTTTACGTCCACTGTTTTGCGCGATGCGCGGCGCATCGTGGTCAAAGTCGGCTCCAGTTTGGTCACCAACGAAGGACGCGGTCTAGACGAAGCGGCCATCGGTGAATGGTGCCGCCAGATGGCACTCATGGCCAAAGACGGTCGCGAGGTCATCATGGTGTCCAGTGGGGCCATTGCCGAAGGCATGAAGCGTTTGGGTTGGGCCACACGCCCCCAAGAAATTCATGCTTTGCAAGCTGCCGCTGCGGTGGGCCAAATGGGTTTGGCGCAAATGTACGAAACCAAATTGCGTGAAAACGGTTTGGGCAGTGCCCAGGTCTTGCTCACGCATGCCGATCTGGCTGATCGCGAGCGTTATTTGAACGCCCGTTCTACCTTGCTCACTTTGTTGCAACACAAAGTGATTCCCGTTATCAACGAAAACGATACGGTGGTGAACGATGAAATTAAGTTTGGCGACAACGACACCTTAGGTGCCTTGGTAGCCAACTTGGTGGAAGCCGATGCCTTGGTCATCTTGACCGATCAAAAAGGTTTGTACACCGCAGATCCTCGCAAAAATCCTGCTGCCGAATTTGTGCATGAAGCCCGTGCCGGAGATATTGCGTTAGAGGCCATGGCTGGTGGCGTGGGCTCTAGTATTGGCAGTGGCGGCATGATCACCAAAATTTTGGCGGCCAAGCGTGCCGCCGGTTCGGGCGCATCCACTGTCATTGCTTGGGGCCGTGAACCCGACGCCCTCATTCGCTTGTGCAAAGGAGAGTCTATTGGCACCTTGCTGGTCGCCCAAACGCAAAAACAACAAGCGCGCAAGCAGTGGATGGCCGATCATTTACAACTGCGCGGTGCGGTCACAGTCGATCCTGGGGCTGCTTCTAAATTACAAGCCGAAGGTAAGAGCTTGCTTGCGATTGGCATGACGCATGTCGAGGGCGATTTTTCTCGAGGCGATGTGATCGCCATACGCGATGTGAACGGACTGGAAATTGCGCGTGGCTTGGCCAATTACGCCAGTACTGAAGCCAGACTCATTTGCCGCAAACCCTCTTCAGAGTTTGAGGGCTTGTTGGGCTATGTCGCTGAGTCTGAGTTTGTGCATCGCGACAATTTGATCCTGACCCGATGAGCCCTTGCTTATCCAAATGAAAAGGGGCATTCAAAGCCCCTTTTTCATGGATCTTCTGGTTTTGGTTTGTCTAAACTGTTCTGAGGGTCTGGGTCAAAACTGCCACCCGGTGGCAACTCCATGCGAATTTGCGTTTGCATGAAACCAAACTGAACCGTCATTGACACCTCTGTACCTTGAGTTTCAGGTGTTTCTTCATCGTTGTCCTTGTTTCTAGGCCGAGACGCGCCGCGGTAACCCCGTGCGCGGTTGTCATAGCGGGGCAAGTATCTGGACAACTCAGTGAGCGCCATTTCGTAGACGCCGCGTTTGAACTCCACCACCACATCGAGCGGCACCCAAAAGTCGTTCCAGCGCCAAGCGTCAAACTCGGGGTGGCTGGTGGCGCGCAGGTTGATGTTCCAGTCGGGCTCGACGAGTTGAAGCAAATACCAAATTTGCTTTTGGCCCTTGTAATGGCCCCTAGCGTCTCTTCTGATGAAACGATCAGGCACTTCATAGCGCAACCAATCTCGGGTTCGGGCCACGATGCGCACATGCTCCGGCAGGAGCCCCACTTCTTCGTGCAGTTCTCGGAACATGGCCTGTTCAGGGCTTTCGCCCCGGTCAATGCCGCCCTGCGGAAACTGCCAACTGTGGGTTCGGATGCGCTTGCCCCAAAACACCTGATTTTTCTGGTTGAGCAGAATGATGCCGACGTTAGGCCGAAAGCCTTCGCGGTCAAGCATAATCAAACCCCAAATTTTTAAACTGTGTCCATTATGCACGGACGGTTCTGTGCAACATTAGGACTCACCCTGAGTACGCTTGGAATTAGCCCATGAAAGCCAGTCAATTTTTAATTTCCACCCTCAAAGAAGCGCCAGCAGACGCTGAGGTGGTGAGCCATCAACTCATGATGCGCGCCGGCATGATTAAGCGCTTGGGCGCTGGCATCTACAACTACATGCCCATGGGACTGCGCGTGATTCGCAAAGTGGAAGCCATCGTGCGTGAAGAAATGAACCGCGCTGGCGCCATTGAAATGACCATGCCAGTGGTTCAACCCGCTGAACTGTGGCAAGAGACCGGACGCTTTGAAAAGATGGGCCCAGAGCTTTTGCGAATCAAGGATCGCCATGGCCGTGACTTTGTGGTGCAGCCCACCAGCGAAGAAGTGATCACGGATGTAGCGCGGCAAGAGTTGCGCAGCTACAAACAATTGCCCAAAAACTTCTACCAAATTCAAACCAAATTCCGTGACGAGCGTCGTCCCCGCTTTGGCTTGATGCGCGGTCGTGAGTTCATCATGAAAGACGCTTACAGCTTTGATCGTGACCAAGTTTCTGCCAAACAAAGCTACAAGATCATGGCCGATGCGTATCGCAAAATCTTTGACCGCTTTGGCTTAAGCTACCGTGCTGTAGCGGCCGACAGTGGCGCTATTGGTGGCGATTTGAGCGAAGAGTTTCAAGTGATTGCGGCCACCGGCGAAGATGCCATCGTGTATTGCCCTCAAAGCGATTACGCGGCCAATATGGAGAAAGCGGAAGCTTTGGCGCCCTCACATGCACGCCCTGATGCCGCCAAACCCCAAACCCTTACCCCCACACCCGGCAAGAGCACCTGCGAAGATGTTGCGGCCTTGTTGAGCGTGCCTTTGTCGACCACTGTGAAATCTTTGGTCTTGGCCACCGATGAAACGGACGAGCAGGGCAACATCAAAGCCTCCAAGGTTTGGCTGCTGTTGCTTCGTGGCGACCACGACATGAACGAGGTCAAAGTGGGCAAATTGCCAGGCTTGAATGTAGGCTTCCGTTTTGCCACATTGACAGAAATTGACGAGCACTTCGGCTGCAAGCCTGGCTACCTGGGCCCTTTGAATTTGAAGAAGCCTTTGAACGTGGTGGCCGACCGTGAAGTGGCTGTCATGGCCGACTGGATTTGCGGGGCCAATCAACCCGACCACCACATCACGGGTGTGAATTGGGGACGTGATTTGCCCGAGCCCATGATGGTGGCCGATTTGCGCAATGTGGTCGATGGCGATCTGTCGCCCGATGGCAAGGGCGCCTTGGCCATTGAACGCGGCATTGAAGTCGGCCATGTGTTTTATTTAGGCACCAAGTACAGCCAAGCCATGAACGCCACTTTCTTGGATGAAAACGGCAAACCCCAATTTTTAGAAATGGGTTGCTACGGCATTGGTGTGACGCGCTTGCCCGCTGCAGCCATTGAGCAAAACCACGATGCCAAGGGCATCATTTGGCCCGATGCCATTGCGCCTTTCACTGTGGTTATTTGCCCCATCGGTGCCGATCGCAGCCCTGATGTCAAAGCCGCATCTGAAAAGCTCTATGCCGATCTCATGGCGGCGGGTGTCGATGTGTTGCTCGATGATCGTGGCGAGCGCCCTGGTGCCATGTTTGCCGATTGGGAACTCATTGGCGTGCCTCACCGCGTGACGCTGGGCGACCGTGGTTTGAAAGAAGGCAAAGTGGAATACCAACACCGCCGCGACGAAGCGGCCACGGCAGTTGCGCCTGCAGACATTGCGGCCTTTGTCGTCAGCAAAGTAGCACAGGCTGTCTGAAAGAACAGCGCATGAATTTGCATCGACGCAAATTTTTGCGCCAAGCTATTCGGGGTGGTTGGCGTGGGATTGTTTCAACCCTCGTTGCACTCTCTTTGCTGTTGACTCATTCATTTATTCAATCCGCTTGGGCGGGCAACCAAGCCGAAGAGGCACTGTCAGACTCAATTCGAACTGCTCTAAGTCAGGCGGTTTTACAGAGCGGCCCACCCGTACCAGTTCTCAATACAGAGCTTGAGAAGAGGGAGTTCAATGAATGGACAAACAAAGCCTCGCATCGCTTAAGCCAATGGATGAAACATCCAGACGATCGTTCTGAGTTTTTGCACACAGTTTGGTATGAAGCCAGGCGTGCCGGTTTGTCTTTGTCCTTGGTGTTGGGCTTGATTGAAGTTGAGAGTGCCTTCAGGAAGTACGCCATCTCAAGTGCTGGTGCCAGGGGTTATATGCAGGTCATGCCCTTTTGGACACGCAGCATTGGTGATGGCAACGAAAGTGTTTTGTTTCATACGCAAACGCAGCTTCGTTTTGGTTGTGTCATCTTGCGCCACATGCTAGAGCGAGAAAAGGGTGACCTGTTTTACGCGCTCGGCCGTTACAACGGCAGCCGTGGGCAATCTGCTTATCCCCAATCTGTCTTGGAAGCTCAAAAAAAATGGCTTCAGCCAGTAGACTGAAACCATTTTGTGTTTCAAGCTTCCATGTAGAAGCTGAAACTCACACTGCTTGAGTGCTTATTCTTTGGGCGTGGTGCCCAGCACTTGAATCAGTTCACCCGACTCGTACATTTCCATCATGATGTCAGAGCCACCCACAAATTCGCCCTTCACATACAACTGAGGAATGGTAGGCCAGTTGCTGTATTCCTTAATGCCATTGCGAATTTCAGCATCGTCCAACACATTGACAGTTTTAACAGCCTTCGGATCAACGCCGCAAGCCTTCAAAATTTGAATGGCACGACCAGAGAAGCCGCACATGGGAAAGCTGGCGCTGCCTTTCATGAAAAGCAGTACTTCGTTTTGTTTGACCAAATCATCAATGCGGGCTTGGGTATCGCTCATGGGAAATCCTCTTTAACTGTCAATGGGGTGATTATTTCATGTTAGCGGGGTATTTGCAGGCAAGGGTTTATTTTTGGCCCCCGGAGCAACGCTCAATGCCTGCCAAGTCTAACTTGGACTGGACCTGCTTAAATCCGGCTTGCTTAAGCAGGCTTCTAACCGCTGTCGCTTGCTTCCAACCATGCTCTAGGAGCAGCCAGCCACCCGCTTCTAAGTGATTCTGGGCGTTTTGAACGATTTTCTTGATGTCTTCTAAGCCATCAGGGCCGCTTGCCAAGGCTTGAAGGGGTTCGTGGGTCAGCATTGCCAAGTGGCCGTCATGGTCTTCAATGTAGGGGGGATTGGACACCAGCACATTGAATTTACCTTGAACTTGAGAGAACCAGTTGCTTTGGAGGAAGCTAACATTCAATGCCAAATTGTGTGCATTGTGGGCAGCAAGGCTCAAAGCCTCGGCGCTGTTGTCCACGGCCAGAACTTCGGCCTCTGAAAGCTGAGATTTGAGTGCCAATGCGATAGCGCCACTGCCTGTTCCTAAATCAAGGTATCGGGGGCGCTCTAAACCTGTGCCGCATGCCAAGGCCCAATCCACCAACACCTCGGTGTCAGCTCTGGGGTCAAGCACACGCTTGTCGATGGCCAAGTTAAGTCCAAAAAATTCTTTCTGCCCCACGATGTAGGCTACAGGTTCATGTTGCAGTCGGCGCTGTGCCAGTGCTTCAAAGGCTGCAATCTGTTCAGGCAATACCTCATCGGTATCGTGCGCCAAAAGCCATGCGCGATCGTGAAGCGATCTGCCAGCGGCATGCAAGAACAAAATTTGGGCTTCCAGTCGGGGCAGCCCCAACACTTGGCCACGCGTTAAACATTGCGCCACGTTCATGATGGCAGGCTTGATTCCAAATCAGCCAATTGCTCGGCTTGCCTGGCATTCTGAAGTGACCGTGTCACTTCTTCCAAGTCACCCTCCATGATGAAACTCAGCTTGTACAAGGTGAGGTTGATGCGGTGATCTGTGAAGCGTCCTTGCGGAAAGTTGTAGGTGCGAATTCGGTCTGACCGGTCGCCACTGCCAATGAGTCCTTTGCGCAAAGCCGCATCTTTGGCAGCGCGCTCGTTGCGATCTTTTTCTTGAATGCGTGCCGATAAAACCTGCATGGCTTTGGCTTTGTTGCGATGTTGGCTGCGATCGTCTTGGCACTCTGCCACAATGCCCGTAGGAATGTGCGTGATGCGCACTGCAGAGTCTGTTTTGTTGATGTGCTGACCACCCGCTCCGCTGGCGCGGTAGGTGTCAATGCGCAAATCGGCAGGGTTGATGGTCACAGCTTGGGCTTCGTCGGGCTCTGCGAGAACGGCCACGGTGCATGCACTGGTGTGAATACGGCCTTGTGTTTCGGTGGTCGGCACGCGTTGGACGCGGTGGCCACCCGATTCAAAGCGCAGCGTGCCAAACACGTTGTCACCTTCGATGCGAATGACCACCTCTTTGTAGCCACCTAGCTCACTGGCAGACTCCGACATGATTTCGGCACGCCAGCCTTTGCGCTCACAAAACTTGGTGTACATGCGAAGCAAGTCGCCAGCAAAAAGCGCTGACTCGTCGCCGCCTGTCCCTGCGCGAATTTCCAAAAAAGCAGGTCGTGCATCGTCGGGGTCTTTGGGCAGCAACATGCGCTGCAACTCAGCTTCCAAATCGCTCATTTCTAATGAGGCACTTTGTATTTCTTCGTGGGCCATGGCTTGCATGTCGATGTCTTCGCTGCTGCTTTCTAGCATGGCATGGGCTGCTTCTAAATCGCTGCTGCGTTCTAAATACCGTGCATAACGTTTGGCCAAAGCACTCACCTCAGCATGCTCGCGTGACAGTTTTAAAAACTGATTCATGTCGGCCATGATGTCTTCGCGCGACAGCAAAAAGTCCAGCTCTTCTAGACGCTGGGCATACCGCTCAAGCTGGTGACGTAAAAAGGGTTTCATGAGTCTTTGCGAAAAATTGGAGGAGGCATTGAGTCAATCTCAATGCGGCGCAGGCTTGGGCGATGGTCGCTAGCGTTCTTTGCGCAAGAAAATACGTTGAACGGCTTGTGTGGCTTGGGCCACGTGTTCGGGATCTGCTTCTCTCAGTTCTGCCATAGCGCCATGCAGCATCTTTTGAGTCAAGCCACGTGAAAGTGCCTCCAGCACTTTTTCTGGGTCCTCACCCTTCGCCAACAATTTGCGGGCACGGGCCATTTCAGCTTCGCGCCACTCATCGGCTTGCGCATTGAGTTGCTGAATGAGTGGCACGCTGCCTCGTTGGTGCATCCAGTGCATAAAGCTCTGAACACCTGCGTCAATGATCACCTCTGCTTCGGCCACTGCAGCTTGCCGATGTGCTTGGCCTGTTTGAATGACACTGGCCAAGTCGTCAACGGTATAGAGGTAGACGTCTTCTAGGGATTTAACTTCGGGTTCGATGTCTCGCGGCACCGCCAAGTCGACCATGAACATGGGTCGATTGCGGCGTTTTTTCAAAGCGCGCTCTACAGCACCCAAGCCAATCAAGGGCAAAGTGCTGGCTGTGCAACTGATGACGGCATCAAACTCATGCAGTCGATCGGGCAGTTCAGACAGGCGCATGACCTCGGCTCCAAATCGATCGGCGAGTTTTTCACCGCGGTCCATGCTGCGATTGGCAATGGCCATGCTGTGAGGGTTTTTGGCAGCAAAGTGGGTGACCACCAACTCAATCATTTCGCCCGCACCCACAAACAAAACTTTGATTTTGCTGAGGTCTTCAAAAATTTGGCCCGCCAAGCGAACTGCTGCTGCTGACATGCTGATGGAGTGGGAACCAATTTCAGTGGTAGAACGAACTTCTTTGGCCACTGCAAAACTGCGTTGGAACAATTGGTTCAAGGTGCTGCCCAAGGCGCCGGCCTCTTCAGCGGCTCTGACGGCATCTTTGAGTTGACCCAGAATTTGAGCTTCTCCCAAGACCATGGAGTCGAGACCGCTGGCCACTCTGAAGGCATGCCTGGCCACATGGCCTTCTTCAAGCATGTAAGTATGGGCGCGAAGCTCATGGGCAGAGACGCCACCTGTTTGCGCTAGCCAATTCAGAGTTTCATCCAACACAAGCTGATCTGCGGCACAATAAATTTCGGTGCGGTTGCAAGTTGAGAGAATGGCGGCTTCAGGTTGGCGCGCTGTATGCGAGGCCAAGTTGCCCCTGAGTTGCTTCAAAGTAGGCGGCAATTGGTCCAAGGCAAAGGCAAACCGCCCGCGCAAATCGAGCGGAGCTGTTGTGTGGTTTAACCCCAATGCCCAAACTGCCATGTTTCGGATTATAAAACCTGTACCAACAGTGAAGGAAATGAATGACTTGGGATGACGTATTTTGGCATTTGGCGAATTTCGGCTTGCCTGCGCTGGTACTTTCCTTGGGGATCACGCTCTGGGGCTCGTTCCAGTTCAGGCGCCAACCTCAAATCAAGTGGCTTTGGCGGTGGCTGCTGAATGCCATTTGCGGCTTGGCCGTGCTGGTAGTGGGTCTGGTGATAACGGGGAACGACGGCAAAATGGCGACCTACGGTGCGCTTGTTTTGGTTTGTGCCACCTTAGAGTGGGCTTTGCAAATGCGTTTCAAATTGCGGGGCTGAAAGCATCGACCCGGTCAGTGATGATGCCGTCTGTTCCCAATGCCATCAGGTGTTGGGTGGCCCATTCGTCGTTGACGGTGTAGCTTAAACAACGCATGCCCACGGCATGAACAGCAGCCACCATACTGGGTGTCCACAAGGCATATTGGCAGACGACGGCGCTGCAATCCAAGGTCTTGGCAGTTTCTAGCCATGCATCAGGCAGGTTGTGCAGCAGCAAACCTCTGGGCAATTGAGGTGCGGCTTGCTGAGCCCCTTTTAAAGATTCCACCTGAAAAGAGCTTAAAAGTGGTGGTACTTCTTCGTGCTGCCAAAGAA
>CALAGS010000214.1 GCA_937891665.1 uncultured Burkholderiales bacterium
GTCAACCTAAAACATTGGAGTTCAACTGCCGAATGGGCGATCCAGAAACCCAGCCCATCATGATGCGTTTGAAGAGCGATTTGGTGGAGGTCATGATAGCCGCTACCAGCGAAAAATTGGACACAGTTGAATTGGAGTGGGACAGAAGAACAGCCTTGGGAGTCGTCATGGCAGCCGCTGGTTACCCCATGAACCCACGCAAGGGTGATGTCATTTCGGGATTGCCTAAAGACGAGATGGATGCCATGGTGTTCCATGCGGGGACGACCGCAAAGGAGGGCCAAACGCTCAGTTCAGGGGGCCGGGTCCTGTGCGTCACCGTGCTGGCCGATTCGGTGAAGCAAGCTCAACACAAAGCCTATGAAGTGGCCAAAGGCATTCACTTTGAAGGACAACAATATCGAAGAGATATTGGATTCAGGGCCATCAAATCGTGATCATGCTCGAAGAACAACCAGTGCCCGCATCGGCGTTAATTCCCGGGCCCTATGCGTATCAAATGAAGGGCCATGTTTGGGCCGCTTGGCTACTCAAGCTGATTGGTTGGCGAGTTGATTTCCAGGGTTTGCCAAGCTTGCAAGGCGTGGCCATTGTGTATCCGCATACCAGCAATTGGGATTTCTGCACAGCCATGTTGTGCAAATGGACCATGGGCTTGCCCTTGTTTTTTTGGTGCAAAGAATCCCTTTTGAAAATTCCTTTGTTTGGTCCTTGGCTTCGCTGGATTGGTGGTGTGCCGATTGACCGGTCTTCGTCGCGTGGTGTCGTCGGTGCCATGATCGAGGTTTTTGCAGAACACCAGCGCGCAAATAAATTCTTGTGGATTGGCTTGTCGCCCGAAGGCACTCGAAAGCGAACAGAGGGATGGCGCAGTGGCTTTTATCAATTGGCCATGGGCGCCAATTTACCCTTGGCAGTGGTGCATCTCGACTACGCCAAAAAGCAGCTGAAGTTTGAAGGCTTCTTGAAACTGACTGGTGATGTAGAACTTGATTACGCGCGCATTCGAAAAATGTACGAAGGTGTAGAAGGTTTTCACAATGACAAAGTCGCCCCTATCCGACCTTTGCCCGCCAGAGAAAACAGTCAATAGACAATAAACAGAGTATTCAGAAAGACACAGCATGCAAGTTAGCCAAGCCCACAGCGTTCGGCAATACCTCATCCAGCTTCAAGCCGGAATTACCAAGTCTTTGCATGACTTAGATGGCACGCCTTTTGTGGTCGATGCTTGGAAAAAGCCAGAGGGCGAAATGCTGCAAGGCGACGGCATTACCCAAATTCTGGAAGGTGGGCCCGTGTTTGAAAGAGCGGGCTGCGGCTTCTCACATGTGACCGGCCCAAAGCTGCCGCCTTCCGCCACGCAGCATCGACCCGAGTTGGCGGGTGCGCCTTTTGAAGCCATGGGCTTGTCTTTGGTCTTTCATCCACGCAACCCCTATGTGCCCACCGTTCACATGAATGTTCGAATGATTGTGGCAAAGCCCGAGGGTAAAGCGCCTGTGGCGTGGTTTGGTGGCGGCATGGACCTGACCCCCTACTACGGTTTTGAAGAAGATGCCGTGCACTTCCACCAAACCTGCAAAGACGCTGTTCAACCTTATGGCGCAGATCTACACCCACGCTTTAAAAAATGGTGTGATGAGTATTTCTTTTTAAAGCACCGCAACGAAGCACGCGGCGTTGGCGGCATTTTTTACGATGACTTTTCAGAACTGGGTTTTGAAAAAGGATTCGCCATGATGCAAGATGTAGGAAACGGACTTTTGAAAGCCTACATGCCCCTCGTGATGCGCAGAAAAGACACGCCTTACGGCGAGCGCGAAAGAGATTTTCAACTTTATCGCCGTGGTCGATATGTCGAATTCAATTTGGTCTGGGACCGAGGCACGCATTTCGGTTTGCAATCAGGCGGCCGCACAGAATCGATTTTGTTGTCCATGCCTTCGCTGGTGACATGGTCCTACAACAGAGTCGATGCGCCCGATTCAGCAGAAGCTCAATTGGCCAGTCAATTTTTAAAACCAAGGGACTGGGTTTGACACCACAACGCATTGGCATTTTGGGCGGCGCATTTGATCCGCCGCACATTGCCCATGTGGCCATGGCCGAAGCTGCCATCGTTCAATTTCAATTGGACGAGTTGATTGTGGTGCCAACTGGGAAAGCTTGGCACAAACCGCGAGATTTAAGCAATGGTGAGCACAGGGCTGCCATGGCCAGGCTGGCTTTCAGTCATATAAGGCAGGCCCGGGTGGATGAAATCGAGTTAAACCGAGAGGGCGCCAGTTACACCATCGACACCTTGCGAAGCTTTTCTGAACAGTATCCAGATGCTGAGTTCTATTTATTCATCGGAGAAGATCAGGGCAAGGCCTTGGCAACATGGCATGAAATAAGAGAAATTGCCCAGCGAGCTATAATCTGCGTCGCTGAACGCGAGATGTCCGAATTCTCAGACTCCGACGCTCCCAGCCATGACATCCCCACTCAGGCCTTGAAATTGCCCAATTTGCCACACAGTGCAACGCAAGTTCGAGCACGGGTGGCCCAAGGGCAAGCCATTGACGCTCTGGTCCCACCGACCGTTGCGCTGTATATTCAAAGCCATCACCTCTACCT
This sequence comes from uncultured Burkholderiales bacterium, assembly GCA_937891665.1. Classification (GTDB taxonomy): domain Bacteria; phylum Pseudomonadota; class Gammaproteobacteria; order Burkholderiales; family Burkholderiaceae_C; genus Limnohabitans_A. The sequence goes on from CALAGS010000214.1 coordinate 2,623, forward strand.
GCCTGCACGATGAACGATACCTCTGCCAAAAAAGACACCCAAAAACTCCAGCGCATAGTTGTTGATGCATTGGAAGATGTGAAAGCACAAGAAATTGTGGTGTTCGACACAGAAGAGATGTCCGCTCTTTTTGAGCGGGTCATCATCGCGTCAGGTACTTCCAACCGTCAAACCAAAGCCTTGGCAGCCAGCGTGCGCGACAAGGTAAAAGAAGCGGGCTACGCCAAGCCTCGCATTGAGGGTGAAGACAACGGAGAGTGGATCATTGTCGATTGCGGCAGCGTCGTTGCGCACGTGATGCAGCCAACCATTCGTTCTTACTACAACCTTGAAGAAATTTGGGGCGACAAGCCGGTGCGTTTGAAGCTGGGTGCGCCCAAGCCTGCTGAACCTGTGCGCAAGCCCGTTGCCAAGAAGAAGGCCAATGTCAGTGCAGGACGCACGCCTACACGGCGTGATTCTGTGCCGGTGGGGCCCATGGGCTCGGAAGCGCTCAAGCCCACACGCAAAGTGCCGGCTAAATCAAGCGGCAAACCTGCTGCTAAAACAGCGGGCAAAGCACCTGCCAAATCAAGCCGCAAGCCTGTTTCAAAATCTGTCGTTAAACCTGCTAGTAAAGCTGCCACCAAGTCCAGCGCCAAACCAGCATCCAAACCAGTATCCAAGGCAGCACCCAAGTCCATCGCCAAGGCCAAGCCTAAGGCCTGAGTTTCATGAAGCTGCTAATCGTGGCAGTGGGGCAACGCGTCCCCGATTGGGCGCAAACAGCGTGGGACGATTACGCCAAGCGCTTTCCCCCTGAGCTCAAAGTAGAGCTCAAGGCTGTGAAGACCGAGCCCCGCGGCTCTAAAACCTATGAAACCTTGGTCGCTGCAGAGCGTCAACGCATTGAAGCGGTCATTCCGCGCGGTACCCGAGTGGTGGTTTTAGACGAGCGAGGTACCTCATTGAGAACCACCGCTCTTGCACAGCGTTTAAAAGATTGGCAACTCGGCGGTGATGATGTTGCGCTCATTATTGGGGGGCCAGATGGTTTAGAGCCAGCCTTCAGAGATGCAGCACACGAACGCATTCGATTGTCCGATCTCACGCTGCCACACGCCATGGCCAGAGTCTTGCTCATCGAACAGTTGTACCGAGCTTGGTCGATCAATGCCAACCATCCTTACCACCGAGAATAAACTTGCAATGAAAGATTTCGTTTACCTGGCCTCGCAAAGTCCTAGACGCAAACAATTGCTCGAACAGATAGGCGTTCGATATGAGTTGTTGTTGGCCATGCCAGACGAAGATGCAGAATCACTAGAACGCGAAGTACCAGGTGAAGCCCCTTTGACCTACGTGAAGCGCGTGACGCAATTGAAACTTGAAGCCGCCGTCAAACGCATGCAAGCGCGAGGCTTAAAACCTGCGCCTGTGTTGTGCGCTGACACCACTGTGGCCTTAGGCCGAGTGATCTTAGGCAAACCCGAAAATGAGCAAGATGCCGTGCGAATTTTAAAAACTTTGTCTGGCCAAACTCACAGAGTCTTAACCGCCGTGGCTGTAGCCTCTGGCCGTCGGCGTGACCTGAGTGTGTCTGTTTCTAAAGTGACTTTTGCACCCATGAAGTTGTCAGAGATCAAAGCCTATGTTGCAACAGGTGAGCCCTTTGGCAAAGCCGGCGCCTACGGTGTTCAAGGTATGGCAGCTGCTTATATTTCAGCCATTCAGGGCTCCTATACTGGCATCATGGGTTTGCCACTTTTTGAGACGGCAGAATTGTTGAAGAACATTTGAGGTGAGTTCTATGTCAAGAACACATGTGTTGACGACCGAAACCATTGAGAGCTATCAGAGCTTGGGTGCTGTTGTGTTGCGCGGTGTTTTCAACGCACAAGAAATTCAAACACTCGAACAAGGCATTGAACACAATCTGGCGCATTTAAGTCCTTTGGTGCAAGTGGCCAGCCAGGCCGACGATCCTGGGCGCTTCATTGAAGACTTCTGTACCTGGCCCTCAAATCCAAGCTATCAAAGCATCTTATTGAATTCGACCTTGCCCCATTTGGCGGCGCAACTCATGCAGTCAAAAACCGTGCGGCTTTATCACGATCATTTGTTGGTCAAGGAGCCTGGCACGCAACAAGCAACACCTTGGCACCAAGATCAACCTTATTACAACGTGAGTGGTCGCCAAAACGTGAGTTTTTGGATTCCGGTCGATCCTGTGCCTTTGGCCAGCACGCTCAGGTTTGTAGCGCAATCGCATTTGGGAACCTGGTACATGCCTCGAACGTTTAGAGACCAACAAGCCAAATGGTTTCCAGAGGGAAGTTTGGCTGAGTTGCCACCAATTGAAGACAAGCCCGATGAATACAAGCAACTCGCGTGGGCCTTAGAACCAGGCGATTGCGTGGCTTTTCAGATGTTGTCTCTGCATGCTTCTAGCGGAGTTGGACCTGAAAGAAGAAGGCGCGTGTTCTCTGCCAGATACCTGGGCGACGATGCACGCCATGCTGTGCGCCACTGGGTCACGTCGCCACCTTTTACCGACTTGGAAAAACGCTTGCCAGACGGTGCCGAAATGAACGACGCTTTGTTTCCTAAGGTTTGGGGTTAAAGCCCCAAGCAACACCGTCTCTTCGCGGATCTGCAGATCCGATCCAGCCAGTGCCAGCGCGCTTTAAAAATCCCATGCCGCTGTTCATGGGCACGACTTCAACTTTTTGGCCCTTGGCCAGAAGGGCCTCGGCCAATTGGGCTGCTGAAGTACCTTTTTCAAGTTGAACTCGATTGGGGAGGGCCGTTGATATGTGCCCTTGTGCCAGGGCTTCAAAGGGGCTTAATTGGTTGGCCAACATGCGAACCAAGTTGGCAGAAACATAGTCCACGATTTGTCCGCCGCCAGCCGATCCGCCTAGCGTGACCAATTGACCTGCCTCGTCAAAAACCATGGTCGGCACCATGGAGGTCACAGGTCTTTTTCGGGGTTCCATTTTGTTGGGTGCTATTTCGCCTGGTTTGGGCGATGTGGTGAAGTTGGTCATGGCATTGTTCAACACATAACCTTGGACCAAGATGCGCGAACCAAAATTCAAATTGTTGGTGGTCGTCATGCTGACTGCGTTGCCTTGTGCGTCAACAACCGCCAATTGGCTTGTTGCATCGGAGCTAGGTGCTGCTGCGGCTTGTGCCATGGACTGCCCTGATGCCTCAGCCAACATGGCTTCTGGCTGTCCAGGGCCATAACTGGGCAGGGTGTTGGTTTGAATCAGGGCTGCGCGTTGTTTGACGTAAGCCGGACTGACCAAGGCCTTGGCAGGCACTTTGAAAAATGCAGGGTCTGCCACATAAAGACGCCTGTCCACTTGCGCTAATTTGCCGGCCTCGGCAAAGGCATGAGCAAATTCGGGCTGATTAAAGTCAGTGCCCAAGTTGGATTTTTCCGCCAACATTTGCAGCACTTGAAGAACCACCACGCCGCCAAATGAAGGCGGTGCCATCACGCAAACTCTGTAACGCAGGTAGGGACCACACAGGGGTTCACGTTCTTCGACTGGGTAGCTTTTTAAATCTTCTTCGGTCATCAGAGACGGCTTGTAGCCCCTTTGAACGGCAGCCAAAAAATCTGTACTGGCACCATCAGCCCAAATTGCGGAGGGCCCTTTAAGGGCGATGCTTTGAAGCGTCTTGGCATAGTCGGGGTTGACAATGAGCGTGCCCACAGGCTTTACTTTTTGAGCATCGTCAAAATACAAAGCCAACATATCGGCGTGATCTTTGGCGGCTGTTGGCGCAGACAAAATTTGATGCATATAGGCCGGCATGGGAAAGCCCTTGCTGGCGGCTTCTATGGCCGGGACAAACAACGTTGGCCAGGTCAATTTGCCAAATTTAGCGTGCGCTTTGGCTAACAAGGGCAGGGTGCCTGGAACGCCTGCACTCCGGCCGCCACGGCCCATTGAGGCAGAGGGAAGTTGACTCCCATCTACATCGGTGGTGAGGGAGGCGGTCGTTTTTTCAGGAGAAATGGCAAGGCCATCTAGGCTGGTCAGTGATTTTTGAGCGGCATCCCAATGCATCAAGAAAGTGCCGCCACCTAAACCAGACGATTGTGACTCAACCAGCCCCAGCATCAGTTGCGCTGCAATGGCTGCATCGATCGCAGACCCACCTTGTTGAAGCATTTTGAGTGCTGCCTCGGTGGCCATGGGGTGGGCTGTGGTCACAGCCACCTGAGCTGGCTTGTGGGTAATCTCAAAATAGGGGCTTTGAGCGAAAGCGGCGGTACTGAGCAGCGAAAAGATGAGGCAAAGCCTCTGCCCAAGACGAGGGTGAGCTGTGAAAAAACTTTGAAACATCATTTTTGAACGCGAAGCGCCTCTCTGCAAAACCCGTGTATTTTGAAGCATCTGACATAGATCAGCACGTCTCCGACCTGACTCAAGGCAAAATAGCGCCATGACCTTGAATGCGATAGAAACTACTTTTTTGACTGCGGCCTTTTACAAGTTTGTTGATTTGCCTGACTATGCAGATCGGCGTGCTGCCTTGATGGCATTTTGCGAAGCGCACAACGTCAAGGGCTTGATATTGTTGGCGCGTGAAGGCATCAACAGCACGATTGCGGGTATGCCAGAAGATGTGCATGCGGTGCTGGCCTACTTGCGACAAGATCCCAAGCTGGCCGACTTAGAGCACAAAGAGTCTGTTTCAAACAAAGCGCCTTTTCATCGCATGAAAGTTCGCCTTAAAAAAGAAATTGTCACGCTGGGTGTTGATGGCATCAGCCCGACCAAGCGAGTGGGCCAGTACATCAAACCAGAAGATTGGAACGATCTTATTTCTGCACCAGATGTGGTGGTGATTGACACGCGCAATGACTACGAGGTCGAAATTGGCAGCTTCAAAGGCGCCATCGATCCGCAGATTCAAAGCTTTTCGCAACTGCCTGATTGGGTGAAGCAGGCGAAAGCTTTGGAAACTAAAAATGGTCAAAAGCCAAGGGTGGCCATGTTTTGTACTGGTGGTATTCGTTGCGAAAAATCAACCTCCTTGATGTTGGAACATGGCTTTGAAGATGTTTATCATTTGCAAGGTGGCATCCTTAAATACCTAGAGCTTGTCCCCCCAGAGAAAAGCCTGTGGGAGGGCGAGTGCTTTGTGTTTGATGAGCGTGTGTCTGTGGGCCATGGTTTAACACCGGGTCCCCATGAGTTGTGCCGTGCTTGTCGTGAACCCTTGCCACCTGGCGCCAAAGCATCGGACATGTTTGAGTTGGGCGTCAGTTGCCCACGGTGTCATGATCACACCAGCGAGGTTCAAAAGAACGGCGCACGGGAACGACAAAAACAATGGGAAATTGCCAAGGCGCGTCATACCAATCACATTGGCACGCCACAACGTCAAGAAAGGGTGGCTGCCTTGTTACCAGTGGATGCACCTATTTTGTATTCTTTCCGACGCTGCCCTTATGCCATGCGCGCCAGATTGGCGTTGTTGTCGAGCGGTATACGCTGTGAAATTCGCGAAATTGCGCTGTCGCAAAAACCCGAAAGCATGTTGGCTGTGTCGCCCAAAGGCACTGTGCCGGTTTTGGTTTTGAAGGACCAAGTGCTCGAAGAAAGTTTGGACATCCTTCACTGGGCTTTACAGCAAAGTGACCCACAGTCTTGGTCGACTGCAGGCACTTCCTTGCACCAAGATGCGGTGGCGCTGGTGCAACAATGCGACAGCGAATTTAAGCAGCACTTAGATCGCTACAAATACCCCAATCGCTACGACTTGCCCGATGGATTGGCAAACAGAGAACAGGGTTCCTTTTTCCTAAGCCAACTGAATGTCAAACTGAGCCAGACGGCATGTTTGATGGGCCCCACTTGGTGTTGGGTTGACGCAGCCATTGCACCCTTTGTACGGCAATTTGCCAGAACAGACCGAGCATGGTTTGATGCGCAAGCGTGGCAGCCTTTGCAACATTGGCTGACAAGTTTTGAAGACTCAGACGCTTATGCAGAGGTGATGCACAAGTACAAAGTCTGGCACCCAGACGCTAAGCCTGTGTCTTACCCTGCTACGCCTTCAATGAATTGAACACACACATCTACTTGGGTCACAGGCAACATATGCCCTCCGGTCACCAAGCTAATTTGCGCGCCAGGAATGCGAGAGGGTAAATCTTCGCCGTTCTGTTTGCAATCCAAAATTCGATCTTCGTGTGCAAACAGAACATGAACCGGTGTTTTCATGCTGGCGTAAGCCGCCTCAATAGCAGGCATGCTCCAGCCCACATTTTGTAAGTCGCTAGAGGCGCTGATAAAGGTCTGAGGCTTGAGTGACAAGATACCTCCCCCTCGTATGGCAAAGTCAGCGGGAACTCTCTCAGGGCCAAAAATAATTTTCAAGCTCAATGACATTCGATAAAGCGTTCCAGGAATTGCCAAGGTCCAACCAAGTATCGATCGAAGCATGGGTGAAGGTACTTCAAGAGCTTTGAACGCGGGGGAAGGAGCGTCGGGCAAATGCGTCAGAGGCGCAATCAAAGCCAAGGCCTTCACCCTTTCAGGGTGTCTTTGCGCAGCTGCCAATGAAATGGCGCCTCCCAAGGAATGACCGACAAAAACGGCAGACTCAATTTGCAAGTGGTCTAGCAAGCTCACAATGGTATCGGCTTGTGCTTCTAAACTGGCATCGGCGTTGGATGAGCGCTTTGAATAACCGCAACCAGGGCGATCGACACAAATGACTCTGTGATTTTGGGCTAAGGGTGCCGCAACGCCATAGGTGAAGTTTTGAAGATTTCCGGCTAAACCATGGATCATGACAATGACGGGCCCCTGTCCTTGATCGACATAGTGCAGGCGAGTAGACCCTAATTTGGCAAAGCTGCCGGCTGGCGGTAAAAGTTGTTCAGCCTTCTTGTTTGAAAAGGCCGCGAACAAAACCAATCCGACGAGGCTCAAGAAGAGCAAAAACAAGATCCATAAAGCAAGCATGTGTTCCTCGAAAGGGGTTAACTGAAGCGCATGACACCATCATTCAAACGGCCGTATTTAATCAGAAAGATATCTTTCAGATAATTTTGATTCACTTGCCACGGTGCAATTTTGCCTTGCTTTGGAAGCACGTCGCGAGCGCGTTGGACATAGCCAGACGTGAACGACAAATAGTCTTGCTCTTCGACATGGGCATCTCGAATTGGCATAGCTTTTCTGTACCCCTTTTTGCGCATGTAATTCAACAGCCTGCAGGTGTACACAGCAGTAAGATCGGCTTTTAAAGTCCAAGAAGCATTGGTATAACCAAAGGTCATGATGGCATTGGGCAAGTCAGACAACCACATGCCCCTGTAAGCCATGGCTTGAGATGCCTTGAAGGGCTTGCCATCTACTTCAATTTGAATGTCGCCCAAAAGGTTCAAAGTTAAACCGGTGGCAGATACGATGATGTCTGCTTCAAGGGTCTTGCCGCTTTTCAATTCAATGCCATTTTCAGTCACGGCTTGAATGGTGTCAGTGACCACACTGGCATTGCCGCTTCTGATTTGTTTGAACAAATCGCCGTCCGGCACAAGGCAGAGTCTTTGATCCCAAGGCTTGTAATCAGGCGAAAAATGCTTGGCTTGTTCATCGGAGCGCAATTGCTTGGCAGCCATCTTCACCAAGTAGCGTTTCACAAACTCGGGTTTCCTGCGAGCGAATTGATAGGTCAGCATGCCAAAGCTGACATTTTTAATGCGTGTGATGTGATAGGCCCATTTCATGGGCAGGTACTTTTGCAAAGTCAGCGAGAAGTTGTCCTCTGCTGGCCTTGAGACCACATAAGTGGGAGAGCGCTGCAACATGGTCACATGCGCTGCCGTCTTGGCCATTTCTGGCACCAAGGTGACGGCTGTTGCACCACTGCCAATGACTACCACTTTTTTCTGATCGTAGTTCAACTTGGCCGGCCAAAATTGAGGATGAACCCACTGACCTTTGAAGTTGGCTTGGCCAGGAAATTCGGGTTGATGGCCATTTTTATAACTGTAGTAGCCGCAGCACAGGTACAAAAATCTTGCTTTCAAAATGACCGGTTGATCACTTTGTTTTTGACGAGCCGTAATGGTCCAACAGGCTTCATCCGATGACCATGTGGCATGCGTCACGGAATGGCCATGGCGAATGTGCGGTGTGATGCCGTTTTCATCGGCGGTCTTTTGAATGTATTGACGAATGGTGCTGCCATCGGCAATCGACTTGTGATCCACCCAAGGTTTAAAGGAATAGCCCAAGGTGTACATGTCAGAGTCTGAACGTATGCCTGGATATCTAAACAAGTCCCATGTGCCACCAATGGCGTCTCTTGATTCCAAAATACACCAGCTGGTTTGTGGGCTGTGCATTTGCAAATGTTTGGCAGCACCAATGCCAGACAAACCGGCACCCACAATCAAGACATCGATGGGCGAATGATCGTTAACCGCGCTCTCTGATGCGGATCGAAGCGAAGCGTTCATTGTTTAAATGCCCAAACTTTCTAGAGTGACCAAACCTTTGGGCGTTTGTAGCGTGGCCAAGATGTTGGCGGACCCCTCACTGACAGCAATGTGGCCTAAAGAAATGGCGTCATACGCTGCTTGAATTTTGCTCGCACTAGGATGCGAGACGGTCAAAGACTTCAGTGACACGCCTGAACGTGGCAAGTGATTGCGAGGATGCAAATGCATAGGATCGGCTGCCTCAGGCTTGCCCCATTGAATGAGCGTGGGGAGGGTGCCGTCAAAGAGCCTGTCGCCATCCAGCCTGACCGTAATTTGCCATTGCAGCAAGCCCTTGGGCGTTTTGCGGGTGGCATGGATGACGGGCCCGCGATCAATGCCTTGGGCTTTCCATGCGTGACGTGCGTCTTGGATGTTGCTTGTATTGGCCACAAAATGAATGAGGCGAGGTGACTTGACCAACTCAGCTTGGAGTTGCGGGTTGTCTAAGTCAAACCAACGTGTAGGCGGCGGTTTTTTTTCAATCACGGCATCGGGGTTGATGGCAATGATTTCTAAATAGGCCACTGGAAAAGCGGGCGTGGCAATTTTAAACAGGCGGTTGTGTGTGCCGTATTTTTCATGCTCACCACCTGCAGCAGGTGTGATGCCTAAGGTGGCCTCACACCATTCAACACCTTGTTGCAAACTGTGGGCTGCAACCACCAAATGGTCAATTTGGCTTTTCATCAAGCGGCTTCAAATTCGATTTGAACTTTCAATGATTGCGATTTGTCGCAAGCCAATTCAAAGGCTTCTACCGCTTTGTCCATGGGCAAGATACCCGTGATGACAGGTTTGCCATTGATCAGGCCTTCATTCAAGAACTGAACTGCTGTGGCAAATTCCGCATGGAAGCGGAACGTGCCGCGCAAATCAACTTCTTTGGCCACCAACTGCGTCATGGGCAAGCTCATGTCGCCGCCCATGCCCACCGTGACCAAGACGCCCCGAGGCACAATAACATCAAGGCCTGCCCGCAACGCAGGCTCGCTACCAGAGGCCTCAAACACAGCATCAAACTGGCCTTTGTCGACTTTGTATTTGTCAAGCAACTCGGGCTGAGTTTTGAGATTGATGGTTTCGTCGGCGCCCATTTCTTTGGCGCATTTCAGGGGCAGGTCTGCAATGTCGGCGGCCACAATGCGGGCCGCACCGGCACGGCGCAAAGCCCCAATGAGCAGCGAGCCAATGGGGCCGCAGCCTGTGACAAACACTTGCTTGCCCAGCACGCCGCCAGCGCGTTGAATGGCATGCAAGCCCACCGACAGGGGCTCGGCCAATGCGGCTTCTGAAAGGCTCAAGTGCTTGCCGATGGTGTGGGCTTGATAGGCTTCAATGATGAGTTGCTCGGCAAAGGCGCCTTGAATGTGAGGGAAGGGCATGGCGCTGCCAAAGAAGCGCATGTTCAAACAATGATTTTGTTGACCCATTTGGCAGAAGCGGCAAGAGCCGCATGGGCGCGAAGGAGAAATGGCAATTCGCTGACCCACTGTGAGGTGTTTGACGTTCGCGCCAAGCGCGCTGATGACGCCCGAAATTTCATGCCCGAGTGCCATCGGTTGTTTGATTCGCACAGTACCAAAACCACCGTGTTGGTAATAATGCAAATCAGAACCACAAATACCTCCAAACGCAACGTTCACGCGAACTTGATCGGGACCCATGTCGGGCAGCTGAGTGGTTTCAATTCTTAAGTCTTTGGCAGAGTGGCAAATGAGCGCGCGCATGAAAAGTGCCTTTCAACGGAAAAGTTAGAGTGTAGCCGTGACGCCACCATCCACATAAAGGATATGCCCATTGACAAACCGAGAGGCATCGCTGGCTAAAAAGACAGCTGCGCCGCCCAAATCTTCGACATCGCCCCAGCGCCGGCTAGGCGTGCGGCCTACCAGCCAAGTAGAAAACTGAGGATCGTCCACCAATTTTTGATTCAGCTCGGTTTTGAAATAACCTGGGCCAATGCCATTGACGTTGATGCCAAATTGGCCCCAATCAATGGCCATGCCTTTGGTGAACATTTTGAGCGCGCCTTTGCTCGCGGTGTAGGGCGCAATGCCAGGGCGGCCCAGTTCGCTTTGAACAGAGCAGATGTTGATGATTTTGCCGTGGCCACGCGGAATCATTTTTTGCGCCACAGTTTTGCCAACGTAGTAAACACTGTCTAGGTTGGTGCGCATCAGGGTGTGCCAATCTTCGTCCTTGTACTCATGCAGAGGACCGCGAATTTGCATGCCGGCGTTGTTGATCAAAATTTCAATGGCGCCCACATCGGCTTCAATTTTGTTCACAGCGGTCGCCACATCTTGAGCGTTGGTGACATCAAAAACCGATTGGCTGATCTTGAGGCCTTCAGCTTGAAGTAGGGAAGCCGCCGCTGCTACTTTCTCTGCATTGCGTCCATTGAGAACGACATGCGCGCCAGCTTCGCCCAGTGCACGTGCAAGAGCAAAGCCGATGCCTGCAGAAGAGCCTGTAATCAGGGCGATCTTACCGGCCAGTTGAAATGATTGAAGTACGGTCATATTTCAAAAAAATTAATCGGTAGGCAGCGCATATTCATCAGCGCTAAACACGGTGTGGAACACAGTGCCATCGAACATGGCAATGAGGTCCTTAGAAACTTCCCGGCTTTTCAGGCGCACTTCTGAGGCCAGGGCAATTTCAATGGATTCACGCGAAGGGTAGCGCACGGAAAGCACCATGCCAAAGTGAGGATCGCCGACATCGCTTTCAACTTGTCTTAAAACGCGCACTTCTTGCGCACCTGGAAACCGCGTCCACAAGGGAACCAGTTCCTTGCGAATGTAGTTGTTGAAGGCTTGCTCCATGCCAGGTTTGACATTGCCTTGAAAAAATGCGCATCGAATGAACATGAAAGTCCTAATGTTTGTGAAGAGAATGGGTTTGAGCTAAAGGGTCGTGATGCCTAAGCGCATCTTCTTGGTAAGCGACCAACTTGGCCATGGCATTCTCCAAAAGATCCGATACAGCCTGGTTGATGCTTAAAGCGATGACATCACTTTCGTCCGCGCTGGGTTTTTCCAAGGTTTTCAGTTGACTGTCTAACAAGCCTGCTTGCATGTAATGGCCCTTGCGGTCTTGCATGCGCTGCTTGATCAGGTCTGGTTTGCCATCTAAAAAAAGAAACACAAGCGGGCCTGCTTGTTGCCGAATGCGATCTCTGTAAATACGCTTGAGAGCAGAGCAGGACACGATGGCGCCCGCTTTGCCCTGAGGGTTTTGTTCTGAATTGGCAATGTAGTTGGCAATGCGATCTAGCCAAGGCCAGCGGTCGGCATCTTCAAGGGCAATGCCGGCACTCATCTTGGCCACACTTTCCGGCAGGTGCAGTTCATCGCCGTCTTTCATGGGCAAACCAAGGGCCTCAGAAAGTCCTTCGGCCAGTGTTGATTTGCCTGATCCGGAAACACCCATCACGATGATGCGAAGTGGAGAATCTGCTTTGCGCATCAGATGTTGTTTAAATTCAGGCGAGCCAATTCAACTGCGGTGTCACAGCTTGATTTGAGATGATTTCGCGGCAAAGTGTGTTTTGCCGCGAAATTTAATTTCAGTCTGCTTTGGCACCAGAGGCTCTGACAATCGGGCCCCAGCGTTGAACTTCTGCTCTGTTCATATCGGCCATGGTTTCTGGGCTGCTGCCCATGATGATGTAGCCCAACTCGGTCATGCGTTTAACGAACTCGGGTGACTTGGTGCCTTTCACCGCTTCAGCGTTAAGTTTCATGACCACATCACGAGGTGTGCTGGCTGGCACGGCCAAGCCAAACCACACGCCTGATTCATAACCCGCCACGCCTGCCTCTGCCATGGTGGGCAAATCGGGCAGCAAAGGATCGCGTTTGGAGCCGGTGGTGGCCAAAGCTTTGAGCTTGCCAGATTTGATGTGAGGAATGGCCGACGGGATGTTGTCAAACATCATCATGACTTGACCACCCAGTAGGTCAGTAACCGCTGGTGCACTGCCTTTGTAGGGGATGTGTGTGATTTTGACACTCGTCAAAGATTTGAACATCTCGCCAGACATGTGAATGCTGGTACCACTGCCACTAGAAGCGTAATTCATGGCGCCTGGTTGTGCTTTGGCAAGTGCTATGACTTCTGCGACAGAGTTGGCTTTGATCGATGGGTGCAAAACAAGCACATTGTTCAAGGAAACCAATGCTGAGACAGGTACTAAATCTTTGTTGGGGTCAAAGGGCATCTTGGCGTACAGCGCAGGATTGATGGCCTGAATGCCGCTGGTGGTCATGAAAATGGTGTAGCCATCAGGGTTGGAGCGGGCCACATCAGCACCGCCAATGTTGCCGCCAGCACCAGGTTTATTGTCGACCGTGACGGGTTGGCCTAAATTTTTTGATAACTCTAGCGCAATCGCTCTAGAGGCAATATCTACAGCGCCACCAGGGGGAAAGGGGCAGACTAGTCGAATGGCTTTATTGGGAAAGGCTTGCGCCAATGCGGCAGGGGCTGACAGCAAGGCACTGGCCATACTCACTGACAAAGCCAGGGTTGAGACCCATGAAAATGATGGGCGTAACTTGAAAGATGCCATTTAAACTCCTCTGAATCAAAATTGAGCCCCAAGCCTATTTGAATTTTTGGATTTTGAGCACAGGATATTCCCTTGATTCTGTGAGTGAAGTTCACAACAAAATACTTTAATTTCGCGGTTTAATCAGGATTCAATGGGTGTTTTCGAATGCCTCTTCGGATATCTCAATCCTTGAATCGAGCTTGCATGCCATTCCTTCCTTCTCTGCTGCTGAATGTGGGCCACGCGCTTGACCATCTGTTTTTATTGATTTTTGCCACCGCAGTGAGTGCCATCGCGCACGATTTTGGCGTCGCCGGTTGGGAGGACATGATGCCCTACACGGTGGGCGCCTTCATGATGTTTGGTTTTGCTTCAATCCCTGCAGGGCGCCTGGGTGATTTGTGGGGCCGTCGGCAAATGATGTTGGTGTTCTTTTTCGGCATGGGTCTATCGGCCATTGGTGTCTCACTCACTCAAACCCCTCTTCAAATGGGCATTGCGCTCACTGTTTTAGGTATTTTTTCCGCCATTTACCACCCCGTTGGTATTCCGATGTTGGTCCAAAAAGCAGAAAAACCGGGGTTCACCATTGGCGTCAATGGCTTAGCTGGTAATTTGGGCATTGCCTTGGCGGCACTTTCAACTGGGTTTTTGGTTGCTTGGCAAGGATGGCGAATGGCTTTTATCGTGCCCGGTTTGGTTTCTATTGCCTGTGGCTTTGTGTTTGCCTGGTCTGCGCCCCAAGAGAGAGGTGCGCCTGCTAAAAAGAAATCCAATTCTGTTCAATTGCCTAAAAATGTTGCATGGCGAACTTTTGCTGTCATGGTTGCAACCGCCACAACCACCAGCGTGTTGTTCAACATCACCACCAATGGCAATGCCCAATTGCTGGCCGAACGTCTAGATGGCTTGGTCAACGATCCTGCACGTTTAGGCATGCTGCTGGCTGCCATTTATGCCGTGGCCTCTTTGGCGCAATTGGTGGTGGGTCGATTGCTCGATTGGTTCCCAGTCAAGCCCTTGTTCTTCTGTGTCTTGGTGCTTCAAATTGTGGCCTTCGGTGTGGCGTCGCAAACCTCCGGATGGCTTTGGTACGTCGCCGCCATTGCTTACATGGTGATGGTCTTTGGTGCCATTCCATTTAGCGACACCATGGTGGTCAGATACATTGACGATGCAATGCGCTCACGGGTAAGTGGCACGCGCATTGCCATTTCGTTTGGGTTCAGCTCGATTGCGGTTTACTTGCTTGGGCCTGTGGTGAAGGTGGCCGGCTTTACGCAACTCATGGTGGCACTGACCTGCGTGGCTGCTTTGGGCGCCATCATCGTTTTGTTCTTGCCCAACGAAGCGCAAATGAATGCCCATTTAAAGGGCGGCAGTGGCAACCACCTCTAAACGCCATTTGGGGGAAGCCAAGTTGGCCTGAACTGTCGCTCTGGGGGGGGTGTGGCCTGGGACAACCCAGTTGTCCCAGACTCGGTTCATGCCTTCAAAATCTTTCAGATCTACCAAGAATATTTGGACCATGAGCAGCTTGCGCTTGTCGGTGCCTGCCCGTTCTAGCAAGCGATCAATGGCTTGCAAAACCTGAAGTGTTTGGCCTTCAATGTCTAAGTTGGGGTCTTCAGGAATTTGACCTGCCAAATAAACCACGCCATTGTGAATGGCCATCTCAGAAAGCCTAGTACCCACATCAAACCGCTGAATCATGTTGACTTCCTTATGGCGTGTGTTGTGCCAAATAGGCAATAGCAGCAGCCATGCCGTTGGGGCCATAAGGAATTTTCTGAACCGTCATGGCCGCTTCAACGCCCGCAAGAGCACCCAAGATCATGGGTTCGTTCATGTCGCCTAAATGACCAATTCGAAATACGCGGCCAGCCAAGGGGCCTAAACCACCTGCAATGGCCACTTGAAATTTTTCACGTGCCACAGTGCGCATGGCTTCTGGGTCAATGCCGGGCGCAACTTCAATGGCTGTGACTGAAGACGAGAAGCCTTTGGAATCTTGGCAGTGCAGTTTGATGGCGCCTGCGCTAGACCAGCAAGTGACTGCTGCTCTGACCGCCGCGCCCAATCTATGGTGTCGTGCATAAACCGCTGACAGGCCTTCTTCTTTGAGCAAGCCCAAGGAAACCTCTAAACCTGCAAGGTGTGCCAGAGGTGGGGTGCCACAAAACTTGGCAGATTGGTTGTCGGTTTTTCGCTCTAACCAGCTCCAGTAGTAGCGAGGTTTGGCATGAGCCTCAGACCAAGCAAAAGCTTTGGCATTGACGGCCACAAAGCCAAGGCCAGGCGGCATCATCAAGCCTTTTTGAGAGCTGCCTAAACACACATCGGCACCCAGTGCATCCA
Organism: uncultured Burkholderiales bacterium; assembly: GCA_937891665.1. Lineage (GTDB taxonomy): Bacteria > Pseudomonadota > Gammaproteobacteria > Burkholderiales > Burkholderiaceae_C > Limnohabitans_A. The sequence goes on from CALAGS010000214.1 coordinate 18,042, forward strand.
TGTCAAAGGGTGCTGCGCCCAAGGAAGCCACCACATCGACCACATACAGTGCTGGGTGGCCCGTGCGGTTAATGGCGGCGCGAATGCCTTGCAGATCGCTGGTGATACCGCTTGCGGTGTCGGTATGTACCACCATGACTGCTGAAATTTTGTGCGCTGTGTCTGCGCGAAGTGCGGCTTCAATGGCAGCCACATCAATTTGCTGACCCTCTGTGTGTGGTGTTCTGATGACAGACAAGCCTAAGCTGGTGGTTTGAATGGCCCATTGGTCAGAGAAATGGCCAGAGCCTGCAATCAACAAGCTGTGTTGGTCAGAGCCTAAATTGGCCGATGCGGCTTCCCAAGCACCATGGCCATTGCTGGCGTAAAAGAAGACATCGGAGGCCGGCGATCGAAGCAGCTCTTTCATGCCTTTTTCGCAAGCCGCAATGAGGGCACCCACGCGGGGGTCTGACAAGTCAGTCATCGGTCTTTGCATGGCGTGCATGACTTCATCGGGGACATGGGTTGGCCCAGGTGAGTGCACAAATCGAATGCCAGGTAGCCGAGGAGTGATGGGAGAGCTCATGCTTTGTACTTTCATAGACAATGAAAGTAGAGCATAAATTGAGTTTCAGCTTTCTGATCGAAGCGCTTGAGAAAAATTCAGGTACTTTTTAAAAAACACTAAACTACAAGCCAATCAATCTGGCTTCAGGAAGACACTTCATGCCCAACAAAATGCAGATCATCCCTGGCGCTTTGGCCCATTGGGGTTAATGGCGAATGGAATCCCGCAGAGCATGGGTGGTTGTCTGGGCGACCTTTGTCTGCTTGGCAGTCATTTTTGGCGTGTCCTATTCGTTTGCAGCGTTTTTTGAAAATTTTGCCAAGGAATTTGCAGCGCAGCGGGCCGATGTGTCATGGATTTTTGGTCTTTGCGGCTTGGTGTACTTCGTATTAGGTGCGGGTGGCGGCATGTTGGCCGATCGGTGGGGGCCTAGACTTGTCTGCATGACAGGTATGGTTTTCATCGCCATGGGTTTGTTTTTGACCAGCTTGGCTCAAAGCTTAACGACCGTCTATCTCAGCTATGGTCTTTTGGTGGGATTGGGCATTGCCCTTGTTTACACCCCATCCATCGCCTGTGTTCAGCCCTGGTTTAACAAGCGCCGCGGTTTGGCGTCTGGTATTGCCAGCTCGGGTGTCGGTGCTGGCACACTCATTTTGCCGGTGGTCGTCAGCTACTTGTTGATAGAGATCAATTGGCGAGAAGCGCTTCAAACGATGGCGGCAGGGGTTTTGCTGATTGGCTTGATGGCTGGATTTTTATTGAAGCGTGCCCCCAATCTCAATGGCAATCCAAGTGGCCAGTTGCCTGGCCTGACACTTTCTGCTGCATTGAAAACGCCCTCATTTAAATGGCTCTACATGGGCACCTTGTTGGGCGCGCCGGTCATGTTTGTTCCTTTTGCGCACATATCTGCGGCTGCCAGAGATGCTGGCGTGCCGGATGCACAAGCGGTGGGCCTCGTTGGCTTGATTGGCATTGGCAGTTTGGTTGGTCGTTTTGCAATTGGTTGGTTGGCCGATCGCATGGGGCGAATCAAAACTCTCATGCTGATGCAAGGCCTGATGGGCTTGTCTTATTTGGTATGGGCCGGAGCACAAGACCAGTGGATGTTTGCTTTGTTTGCCCTTTGGTTTGGGCTCAGTTATGGCAGCATTGTCTCTTTGCTGCCTGCCATCTGCATGGATCTGTTCGGGGGAAGGGCTGTTTCTGCCATCATTGGCACGCTTTACACAGGCGCAGCTTTGGGTAATTTGTTGGGGCCAGTGATGGCGGGGCAGGTTTTTGACATGACGCAAAGTTACGCGCTTGTCATCTGGATCACGCTTGGCATTTCAGCTATGGCGACCTACAGTTGCTGGCGTATCTTGAAGTACCCCAAGCTCTTTGAATAATAAGAAACGCTTGTGCTTGTTTTGAATAAAGTTTGACATGGAAATTAGTCAGTATTTGGTGATTGCCAGTTGTGCATCTGTGCTCATTGGCATGTCCAAGGGGGGCTTGCCCTTTGTGGCCATGATGTCTGTGCCCTTGCTTTCTTTGGTGATGTCACCCTTGAAGGCCGTCGTTCTTTTGTTGCCCGTCTACATCATTTCAGATGTTGTTAGCGTGTGGCTTTACCGAAGGAGTTTCAGCCTCATCAATTTGAAGATCTTGGTGCCAGCCAGTATGGTGGGTATTTTGATTGCGTGGTTCACGGCATCGATGATTTCAGACCTGACCATCAAGCTCATCATCGGCTTGGTAGGGGTGGGTTTTTGTTTGCAGACTTGGTTCAAGCGAGGGCAGATTGAGAGCGCCTTGCCTGCATCGGTTCCTAAAGGTGCTTTTTGGGGGGCTGTGTCTGGCTTTACAAGTTTCATTGCCCATGCGGGAGGCCCCCCTTTTCAGGTTTACATGTTGCCTCAGAAATTACCCAAGGCAGAGTTTGCTGGGACGGCCACCATTTTGTTTGCCATCATCAATTTGGCCAAAATCGGCCCCTATCAAAATCTCAGTCCTTACAGTTGGGATGATTTGATGGAGGCGCTTGTCTTGGTGCCTTTTGCGCTTATCGGCACTTTTTTGGGCGCTTATCTCACCCAACGAATTGCAGACGCGTGGTTTTTCAAATTGGTTCAAGGCGGACTCCTCTTGGTCTCTTTGAAACTCATCTCGGATGCAATCAGAGGTTAAGCCTATGTTTTTAAACAACTTATTTTTTACCTTACTGTTTTAAAACTACTTGTTATTCAACTATTGGATTTATAACCATAAGTTGATAAACTAGACTTTGTATGAATAAAATCAAACTTCGAGCTATTACAGCCTTTTCTAGAACAGACCTCAAAACCAATGAGGGGTCTTTGTCTATCCGCGCAAGAGAGATCAACTACCTAGGTAAACAATACGTTGCGTTAGAGTCTGAGTCGTCTGAGGAATTGCTGGCGCTTTACCGCTGTATGAATCGTGGTGAATTAAAGCGATTGAAGCGTTGGCCAGCAGAGCTAACAGGCAAAAAGCCAGTGGCTCAAAACACGGTTGCAACTCCCAATGAGAAGAAAACCCCCGCCATTTTGGAGCTGTCGCCTCTCAAAGCAGGGCCCCAAGTTAAAAAGACAAAAAAGCCAGCAGCACGGGCAACTGCTGCCAATGTGAATCAAACGGATCTGTTTGAATCGTAAAAAAAACCGCACCATGTGAGTGATGCGGTTTTGGCACAAGGCACCTGCTAAAAAAGCAGGTGTGAGTGACTTCATTAAGCGTGGGCGGCTTTCAAAATCGCATTGAAAGTGCTACTTGGGCACATGACCTTTTGCAGCAACTCAGTTGAGGGTTTGTAATAGCCACCAATTTCAACGGGTTTGCCCTGCACGGCTTTCAATTCGTCCACAATTTTCTTTTCATTTTCAGTCAAAGATTTGGCCAAAGTTGAAAACTTGGCTTGTAAATCTTTGTCTTCCTTTTGAGCTGCAAGTTCTTGTGCCCAGTACATGGCCAAGTAGAACTGGCTGCCACGGTTGTCCAATTCGCCCGTTTTAGTCGATGGATTTTTGTTGTTCGCCAACAAGGACCCCGTGGCAGCATCAAGTGCTTTGGCCAAGACTTTGGCTTTCTGATTGCCAGTTTTAATTCCCAAATCTTCCAAGGAAGCTGCTAGGGCCAAGAATTCACCGAGTGAGTCCCAACGCAGGTGGTTTTCTTCTACCAACTGCTTGACATGCTTAGGCGCTGAACCACCTGCACCTGTTTCGTACATGCCGCCACCCGCCATCAGCGGCACGATGGACAGCATTTTGGCGCTGGTGCCTAACTCCATGATGGGAAACAAGTCTGTGAGGTAGTCACGCAAGATATTGCCGGTGACAGAGATGGTGTCCAAGCCGCGGATCACGCGTTCAAGCGTGTAGCGCATGGCGCGAACTTGAGACATGATTTGAATGTCCAGGCCCTTGGTGTCGTGGTCTTTTAAGTAGGTTTCGACTTTCTTGATCATTTCTGCTTCATGAGGGCGATAAGGATCGAGCCAGAACAAAGCAGGCGTGCCAGAGTTGCGAGCCCGTGTGACGGCCAATTTGACCCAATCGCGAATGGGGGCATCTTTCACTTGGCACATGCGCCAGATGTCACCTGTTTCAACGTTTTGTGACAACAAGACTTCGCCTGTGGCGATGTCCACAATGTTGGCAATACTGTCTTCTGCAATTTCAAATGTCTTGTCGTGTGAACCATATTCCTCAGCTTGCTGCGCCATCAGGCCAACGTTGGGCACTGTGCCCATGGTGCGAGGATCGAAGTTGCCATTGGTTTTACAGAAATTAATGACTTCTTGGTAGATGCGGGCAAATGTGGACTCAGGAATAACTGCTTTGGTGTCCTTGGGTTTGCCGTCAGCACCCCACATCTTGCCACCAAGGCGAATCATGGCGGGCATGGAGGCGTCAACGATCACATCGTTGGGTGCATGCAAGTTGGTAATGCCTTTGGCGGAGTCCACCATGGCCAAATCGGGGCGGTGCTCGTGGCAAGCGTGCAGGTCGCGAACGATTTCGTCATGCAAAGAATGGGGCAATGTTTCTATTTTCTCTTCAAGATCAACCATACCGTTGTTGACATTGATACCCAACTCTTCAAAAACCTTACCGTGCTTTTGAAACGCTTCTTTGTAGAAGATTTTGACAGCGTGCCCAAACACGATGGGGTGCGACACTTTCATCATGGTGGCTTTGACGTGCAAGGAGAACATCACGCCAGATTTGCGGGCGTCTTCCATCTGCTCTTCGTAAAACTCACACAAGGCCTTTTTGCTCATGTACATGCTGTCGATGATTTCGCCAGCCTGCAAAGAGACCTTGGGTTTCAAGATCACCGTTTTGCCTGACTTGGTGATGAGTTCCATGCGAACATCGCGTGCTTTGTCCAGCGTCATGGATTTCTCGCCATGGTAGAAGTCGCCGTGTTTCATGTGAGCCACGTGCGAGCGTGATGCCATGCTCCATTCGCCCATGCTGTGTGGGTTTTTTCTAGCGAAGTTCTTCACAGCCAGCGGGGCGCGGCGGTCTGAGTTGCCTTCACGCAAAACAGGATTGACAGCACTTCCTAAACATTTGGAGTAGCGAGTGCGAATGGCTTTTTCAGCATCTGTTTTGGGATCTTCTGGGTAATCCGGTACATGAAAGCCCTTGGCTTGCAGTTCTTTGATCACGCCTGCCAACTGGTGCACAGAAGCACTGATATTGGGCAATTTGATGATGTTGGTTTCTGGAAGGAGGGTGCGCTTGCCCAAGTCAGCCAAGTTATCGGGCACCTTTTGTTGGGGTGTCAGGTAGTCTGGAAACTCACCCAGAATTCGGCCTGCAACAGAAATGTCACTCGTTTCAATTTCGATGTCAGCAGGCTGCGTGAAGGTCTGAATGATTGGCAAAAAGGCTGCTGTCGCTAGGTAGGGAGCCTCGTCGGTCAGGGTGTAAATGATTTTGGATTTTTGATTGGCCATTTTCGTCCTCGTTTTTATAACTGCATGAGAGATTGATGCATGCCGTATTAGATCTTAAAAGAAGCCCCTGACAGCCCGCTGAAAGGCTTGATCCCTTAAAAAATGGGATGAAATTTCGCATTGCGAAAAAGAATATGTCTGATGTTTGTTTGAAGTCAATGTTAGCAAGGCCTTTACACAGTGATAACCCTCTCAAACTATAGAGATTGGAGAGTCAAATTGTCATTTTTTACAAAAGCAAGTCTTCTGTTCGCCTGCTTGATGATCAACTCAGCGCATGCCAGAGTTACGAAAATTCAAATTGATCAAGTTCAGCAATTTCTAAGGGAGATGAGTGGTGGTGTGCCCACTGAACAGATCGCAGGATGACGGACTGTGACTCATCATTGCAGGCCGCCGAATTGCATTGAACTGTAGATGGGCTTAGCCCGATGGTGTTTTGGATTTGTACCAAGCCTGAGTGGATTGTCACCGATGCGCAGGAGGAGTGGCCTTTGCCTGTCGGCCATTGGTTTACCCAAAACAGGCCCGTCCTTTTCACCAGGGTCAAATCTGCGATTATGTTAGCGCTATGATTGCATCATTAAATCATTTGAAGATCGCAAAGCATCTGCCGATCCAAGGCCCTCATTGCAGAAGTGTTATGGAGGCCATGCTGGGTAGTCAGGACTGTTGAAAAGGCAGTCGAGCGTGTTCAAAAATCGGCTTTTCTTCTGACGGAAGATGGACAACGTCTGATGCGTGAAGCCCAAGCTAGCCAAGTTCTTCGTTAATTGATAAAACACTGAATCACTATGAAAAATATTCAAATATCACGCATCCTTAGCGCCATGGTTCTTGCCCTTGGCTTGGTCGGTTGTTCAAACTTAATTTCCTTGAATCAGCCTGTTGCTGCCAAGTCCTTGCCACCGGTCAAAGAAGTCAAGTCAATGCTGTGGGTTGGAAATAGTTTCTTCTACTACAACAACTCAATGCATGGGCATGTAGGCCGGTTGTTGACTGCAGCAGGTCAAAAAGGCAATCGCTCAACGTCTGCCACGATCAGCGGGTCGGGTATCAATTGGCACGACATGGAGGCGCATTTCAAACCCAATGCAGTTGGAAGCTACTCATTTGTGGGTGATAACGAAGTCAGATTCAACACGTTTGAGAGGCCCTTTGATGCCACGATGATGATGGACTGTAGCCAGTGCCCCATCCACCCTAAACTGCAGTCCATTTTTTACGAGTACGCCAAAAAACACAGCGAAACTTTAAGGAAGCATGGTTCGGAACCCATTTTGTTCATGTCTTGGGCGTACTCAGATGTGCCCGCCATGACGGAACAATTGGCAGTAGAGTACATCAAGGCTGGGCAACAAAACAACGCCTTGGTGGTGCCTGCAGGTTATGCATTTGCCAACTCGGTTGCAAAGAGACCCGACGTCAGCCTCATCATTGCTGACAAACGACACCCCTCATTGGCGGGTACCTATTTGGCGGCTTGTACCGTATTGGCTTCCGTTTACAAAATCAATCCAATCGGCAGCAAGTACGTAGCGGGCTTATCGCCTGAGGTCGCAAAGCATTTGCAAACTGTTGCCTGGGAGACTTCTCAAGCCTTCCATGCAAAGCATGGTCGAGGCAGCTTGAAATAAGTTCTGGATGGCATGGCATGGCATGATCTATGGATGAAGCACTGCGAAGCCATGCACCTATGAAAGAACACCCCATCCACTGGGAGACCAGTGGCACCAGTCGAATTCCGTTTGCTGTTTACACCCAAGAAGACATTCACGCCAAAGAGTTGGAACGTTTTTTTTACAAAGCTCACTGGAGTTATGTCGGCTTAGAAGCAGAAATACCCAATGCGGGTGATTTCAAGCGAACATCGATTGGAGAGCGTTCTGTGATCATGACGCGCAGTCAAGATGGTCAAGTTCATGTGGTCGAAAATGTGTGTGCACACCGTGGCATGGCATTTTGCCGCGAGCGCCATGGCAACAAAAAAGAATTGGTCTGTCCTTACCACCAGTGGAGCTATGCGCTGGATGGTAAATTGCAGGGCGTGCCATTCAGGCGCGGCGTTCGCCAAGACGGAAAAGTCAATGGCGGCATGCCGGCAGATTTTGATCCCAAAGATCATGGCCTGAATGCGTTGAAAGTAGCCTCGCGAGGCGGCGTGGTGTTTGCTTCCTTTGACCCTGAAGTAGAGAGCCTGGAAGAATTCATGGGACCCACCATCCTTCAGTACTTTGATCGTTTGTTCAATGGTCGCCAACTGAAAATTCTGGGCTACAACAAGCAACGCATTCCAGGCAACTGGAAGCTTATGCAAGAGAATATCAAAGACCCTTACCACCCCGGTTTGTTGCACACTTGGTTTGTCACCTTTGGGCTATGGCGAGCAGACAATAAAAGCGAACTTCGCATGGATGAGCACCATCGGCATGCGGCCATGATTTCAACCCGCGGTTCTGCGGGGCAAGCCACAGGCCAAGCATCCGATGTGACGCAAGTGAGCAGTTTCAAAGCCAGCATGCAATTGCACGACCCTAGCTTCTTAGACATCGTGCCAGAGGCATGGTGGGGCGGGCCAACTGCGGTCATGATGACTTTGTTTCCCAGTGTCATTTTTCAGCAGCAAGTGAACAGCGTATCAACGCGCCACATTCAGCCCGCCGGCCATGGTGCATTCGACTTTGTCTGGACTCATTTTGGCTTTGAAGACGACACAGAAGAGATGACAGAGCGGCGTTTGCGCCAAGCCAACTTGTTTGGGCCGGCCGGCTTTGTGTCTGCAGATGATGGTGAAGTGATTGAGTTTTCTCAACAAGCCTTTGAAAGCAAACCTCAGCATCGCACCTTGGCCGAGTTAGGTGGGCGCGATGTTGAAGAAACAGAGCACATGGTCACAGAAACACTCATTCGCGGCATGTACAAGTACTGGCGCAAAGTGATGGAGAACTGATCATGGTGGACATGCAAACTTGGTTTGGCATTCAACAACTCTATGTTGATTACACCAGCGCAGTGGACAGTGGAAAATGGGATTTGTGGCCAGAATTTTTCACTGAAAAGTGTGTCTACAAACTTCAGCCTCGCGAGAATCACGAGCGGGGTTTTCCTCTGGCCACCTTGTCGCTCACCAGCAAAGGCATGCTCAAAGACCGAGTCTATGGCATTTCCGAAACTTTGTTCCATGACCCCTATTACCAACGACATGTGGTGGGCGCGCCCGTCGTGCGCAAAGTAGAACAAGGCCGTATTTTCAGTGAAGCCAACTACGCAGTTTTTCGCACCAAACTCGACAAAGCGTCGACCGTTTTCAATGTGGGCCGCTACCTTGACATCATTGTTCAAACGCCAGAGGGCTTTAAATTTGAAGAGCGCCTTTGCATCTATGACAGTGAGATGATTCCTAACTCCATCATTTATCCCATCTAAACATGAGCAACTGGATTGACGTAGTCGCTGAGGCTGATTTATTTGAAGGTGCAGGCATTGCTGTTACCCCGCTGAATTTCGACATCGCTATTTTCAAAGTGGACGATGGCGTGTTTGCAATCAACAATGAATGCAGTCATGGCAATGCCAAACTTTGCGAAGGTTTCGTCGAAGGCAACTTTGTGGAGTGCCCTTTTCACCAAGCACTTTTTGATGTGCGCGATGGCTCCATTGCATGCGGCCCAGCCACAGAGCCTGCCAAAGCATGGCCCGTCAAAATTGAGAACGGGCGGGTCTTTTTAGATTTGGCAGCCAATGCCTGAATGGCAGATCTGCTAAGTCTAAATTCTGCTAAGTGGCAGACCAACTGGGTTTTCGTTTTTCGATGAACGCCTGCACGCCCTCGAGTGCCGCGTTGTCCATCATGTTGCAAGCCATGGTTTGAGACGCGTATTCGTAGGCTTTTCCAATGCCAGTTTCGAGTTGCATGTAAAACAACTCTTTGCCCATGGCCAGCGCAACTTGAGGCTTTGAAAGAATTTTGGCAAGCAAGGTCTCTAGGCAGTCGTCGAGCTCCTCGGGAGAGGCAATTTGATTGATCAAGCCTTGCTTCAAAGCATCTTGCGCGCTTAAAAAATCGCCTGTGACCAGCATTTCAAAAGCGGCTTTGCGCGACACATTGCGAGACAAAGCCACACTGGGGGTGGCGCAAAACAAACCCAAATTGACGCCGCTAACTGCAAACTTGGCCTCCGAAGAAGCCACAGCCAAATCGCATTGCGCAACCAGTTGGCAGCCCGCAGCAGTGGCAATGCCTTGCACCTTGGCAATGACAGGGACTTGCAATTTTTGAATGCTCATCATCATTTGACCGCATTGCGAGAAGAGCTTTTGGTAGTAATCCATAGAGGGCTCAGCGCGCATTTGTCGAAGGTCATGCCCCGCACAAAAAGCTTTGCCAGACGCTGCAATAACAAGTACCCGCAGCTTCTGGCTTTTGGATAAATTGTCGAGCTCGCTTTGCAAGGCGGTCAGCATCTCTTCGCTCAATGCGTTGAAAGCGGCTGGCCGATTCAAGGTGAGGGTGCACACGCCGCGATCATCATCGTGCCGAAGAACCAAGGGAGCGTCTGGGGTTGTCATGGTGATTACCTTTTTCAATTCAGTTGGTTTTTTTGGCGCGTTCGCGCAGTTGGAATTTTTGTATTTTGCCTGTTGAGGTTTTTGGAATTTCCTCAAAGCGTATCTCTTTGGGTACTTTGTAGCTGGCTAACAAAGTTTTGCAATGCGCTATCAAGTCTGCTTGAGACGCGGTGGCACCAGATTTGACCTCCACAAATGCCAAGGGCGTCTCACCCCATTTGGGATCTGGTTTGGCAACAACAGCGCATGCCAAAACAGACGGATGACGGTAGATTGCGTCTTCTACTTCGAGAGAGCTGATGTTTTCACCGCCTGAGATGATGATGTCTTTGCTGCGATCTTTGATTTTCACGTAGCGATCGGGTTCCATCACGGCCAAGTCACCGGTGTGAAACCAGCCACCTGCAAATGCTTCTTGGGTAGCCTTTGGGTTTTTCAAATAGCCCTTCATGAGAATGTTGCCTTTGAACATGATCTCGCCCATGGTCACACCATCGGCAGGGCACTCTGCCATGGTTTCAGGGTCCATGACGGTCATGCCTTCTTGCAGGACATACCGAACACCTTGCCTGCCATTCAAGCGGGTTTGTTCTGTCAAACTTTCGTGAGCCCAAGACTCGCGTTTGACCGCAACGCTAGCAGGCCCATAAACTTCGGTGAGGCCATAAACATGCGTGATGTCGAAACCAATTTTGGCCATGCCTTCAATCATGGCTGCGGGTGGCGCGGCGCCTGCCACCATGCCTCTCACTTGCTGGTCAATGCCAGCCCGCATGCTTTCGGGGGCGTTGTAGATCAGGCTGTGAACGATGGGGGCAGCGCAGTAGTGATTGACGCCGTGTTCGCGCATGGCATCTAAGATGGGCTGAGCTTCGACTCGGCGCAAACACACATGGGTGCCAGCCTGCATGGCCACTGTCCACGGAAAGCACCAGCCGTTGCAATGGAACATGGGCAAGGTCCACAAATAAGTGGGAAAGTGCGGCATGGTCCAAGTGGCCACATTGCTCACAGCGTTCAGGTAAGCGCCGCGGTGATGCGTGACAACACCTTTGGGATCGCCAGTGGTGCCGCTGGTGTAGCTGACGGCAATGGCGTCCCACTCGTTTTGCGGGCCTTCTAATCTGGACAAGGGTTCGTGCGATGCGAGCCAGGCTTCATATTCATATTGCCCTAGCTGCTCCCCGGGACCCGTGTATTCAGAGTCGCAAACATCGACCACCACAATAGACCTGCCGAATTGGGTTTTCAAAATGTCCAAGGCTTTGGCCATGACAGGCGCAAACTCGCGATCTGTAATGAGCACAGCGCACTCGCAATGATTAAGCTGCCAGGCAATCAGAGCGGCATCAAGCCGAGTGTTGAGCGGATTGAGTACCGCATTAAGAGCAGGCACCGCATAGTGAACTTCTAACATCTCTGGGGTGTTGGGCAGCATGGCGCTGACCGTGGTGCCGCGAGCGACGCCCAGTGATTGAAGTGCAGCGGCAAGCCGTGCAGATCTGTCTCGCGTTTGGGCCCAAGTGTATTTTCGGTGGCCATGGACAACCGAACTTAAATCGCCAAAGATCTCGGCACTTCGCTCCACAAAACTCACTGGTGAAAGCGCCGTGAAATTGGCTGAATTGGGATCTAGGTCTTGATCAAAGATGTTGGTCATTTTGAAATTCCATGAACGGTTGTTTGGCTGGCTGCATTCAAGGCTTGATCAATGTCCCACAAAATATCATCGATGTGTTCTAGGCCCACCGAAATTCGAATCATGTCGGGGCCAACACCAGCAGCCAATTGTTGTTCCTCATTGAGTTGTCGATGCGTGGTACTGGCGGGGTGACTAATGAGGGTGCGGGTATCGCCAATATTGACCAAGTGGCTCATGAAGCGTGCTGCTTCAATGAACTTTACCCCTTGCTCTAAGCCACCTTTGACACCAAAAGCCAGTAAGCCCGATGCACCTCGCATTTGTTTTTGGACCAATGCATGTTGGGGGTGGTCTGGCAAACCTGGGTAATTAACCCAAGCCACACGCGGATCACTTTGTAAAAATTGGGCCACAGCCAAAGCATTGCTGCAGTGCCTTTCCATGCGCAAAGGCAGTGTTTCAACGCCCTGCAAAATTTGCCAAGCGCTCATGGGACTAAGGGATGCGCCATAGACCCTGAGGCATTCCATGCGACAGCGCATGGTGAAGCCAAAGTCACCAAAGGTTTCATAAAACTTCACACCGTGGTAGCCCGGTGAAGGCTCGGTCATGCCCGGAAATTTGCCGTTGTCCCAGGGAAACTTGCCGCTTTCTACAATGACACCGCCCAAGGTGGTGCCATGACCCGCTAAATACTTGGTGGCTGAGTGCACCACCACATCAGCGCCAAATGCAATCGGATTGCACAGAAACGGACTGGGTACGGTGTTGTCAATGATGAGGGGCAGGCCATGCGCATGGGCAACATCGGCAATGGCTGCAATGTCTAGAACCAACATGCTCGGATTGCCCAAGCTTTCGGCAAAAATGGCGCGGGTGTTGGGCTGAATGGCAGCCGCAAAGGCATCGGCCTTGCTGGCGTCTACAAACGTGGTTTGAATGCCAAACTTGGCCAAGCTAACAGCCAGTAAAGTGACGGAGCCTCCATACAAAGCGCTGGCTGCCACCACATGATCGCCCGATTGCAAAATGGTCATGAGCGCCATCGATTCAGCAGCCATGCCCGATGCAGAGGCAACGCCAGCTCTGCCGCCTTCTAGCGCAGCCACACGTTCTTCCAGCACTGCAACGGTAGGGTTGCTAAGTCTTGAGTAAACATTGCCAAAGGTTTGGAGGTTGAACAAAGAGGCTGCATGGTCAGCGCTGTCAAACACAAAGCTGCTGGTTTGATAGATGGGCAGGGCACGTGCACCGGTGGCGGCATCGGGAATTTGGCCAGCGTGAATGGCCAATGTTTCGGGGCGAAAGTTGTGGTCGCTCATGCTGAGGCTCAATCTATGGGACGTTTTGCAGAGATGATGCCGGTGTTGACCCCGACCCAGTTGAGCCCGCCAAAAATTCGAGCATGTTCAATTTTGACGCAGCGATTGGTGACAGAAAGCCTGCCTTGCTTGAGAAACAATTCACTCGCTTCACTGTTTTCCACACCAAGTTGCTGCCACAAACAGGCCGCGCCAATTTGAAATGCCTCTTGAGCAATCGGCAAGACGTCTTCGGTTTTGCGAAAGACATCCACCATGTCAACGGGTTCTGGAATATCTAGCAGGCTGGCGTAGCACTTTTGCCCCAGAATATCTTCTGCAGGAAACTGGCCTTGACCTGCATACCGTGGATTCACAGGAATGATTCTGTAACCATGCTCTTGCATGTACTTGGCTGCAAAATAGCTAGGTCGATTCCACTGAGCTGAGAGTCCTACAACCGCAATGGTTTTTGCAGACTTCAATATTTGCCTCAATTGAGGGATGTCGTTGTGCATTTTTGAATGACCTTGATCGAATAATGAGCGTTTTCCCTAGCTTTGTGGTGCGCCAACAATTCCAAGCAATATGTTGATTGCCCCTCTCACATCTTACCCGTATCATTTCTAAAAGCACACACTAGGATCATCATGTTTGAACGGTTCACCAAAGCCAAATCACTTGAATCCGCCCAAAAAATTGCGCTAAGCTTGCTTTCGGAGAAAGGCGAAGCCAATGCACAAAGCATTGCGACTAAGTTTGTAGAACAGTTCCAACTTTTGGACAAGCCAGACCAGCTGAAATTCTTTGAATTTCTAGCCCACAAATTCAGTCCCGATCCCATCGATGTTTTACAAGCTGCTCAGCTGTATGCCGATAAATACGATGATGAAAGTCTAGTAGCCCTTTTCAAAATAGTCGAGCCTGCCAGACAAGAATTGTTGCGCCGAATCAATAGAGCACCCAATGGAACGCAAACCATTGTCCGCATGAGGGAGCAGCTGTTAACGCACACTAAAATTAAGTCTGGCTTAAAGGCAGTTGATGCAGACATGCAGCACTTACTGAACTCTTGGTTCAATCCCGGATTTTTGGAGTTGCACGAAATCACATGGTCTTCACCTGCGCTTTTGTTAGAAAAAATCATTCAACATGAATCGGTCCATGCCATTGATGGATGGGACGATTTGAGGCGCCGACTGCAACCCGACCGCCGTTGTTATGCCTTCTTTCACCCCCAGTTGCCTGGAGAGCCTTTGATTTTTGTCGAGGTTGCTTTGGTGACGACCATCTCAAAAGAAGTCGGCCCCTTACTGGATAAGAAGTCTGAATCACTCGATTCCAAAAAATTCAAGACCGCTATTTTTTACTCCATCAGTAACTGCCAGCCTGGACTGCGTGGCATTTCACTCGGTAATTTTTTGATCAAGCGAGTGGCCGAAAAAATTCTGCAAGAAATTCCCAGTGTTAAAACCTTTTGCACCTTGTCGCCGGTACCCGGATTTAATAAATGGTTAGATGCTTTGCCAGGATCGCCCGCATTGGAAGCCTTGGAAGATAAAAAGGGCAAAATTGCACAGTCATTGAAAGTACTGATGAAAGACGGCGAGTGGTCAAAACGCTTGTCCAAAGCTTGGACGCCAGCCTCGGCCAGAGCCGAAGAAAAAACAGCCCTCATGCATCTGTGCTTCATTTACCTGACTCAATTTGTGCACAAGTCTTCTGGCGATTCTGTGGCCAAGTTTCATTTGGCCAATGGGGCAAAACTGCACGATATCAATTGGGCGGCTGATCTGTCTAAAAAGGGCATGGCACAGTCCAGTGCCATGATGGTGAACTATTTGTACGAACTGAATGCAGTGGAAGACAACCATGAGAAGTTTGTCAAAAAAGAAGTTGTTTTCAGCAGAGGTTTGAGCTCGCTTTGACGCCCTGACTCGTTGGATAATGTGGGCATGTCCCAAATAGAGATGCAGTCGCCTGCCATTGTTCTTTGCACCCTCAATGCAAAGTACATTCACGCCTCATTAGGACTTCGTTACCTCATGGCCAACATGGCGCGGCATGGCAGTCAAGATTTAGCGCAACAGACAGCCTTGACTGAATTTACCTTGGCCAGACCGACCCAAGACATGGCGCATGAGCTGCTGAACCAACTTGGACCTGAATTGCCAGAGCGGCCCCAAATCATTGGCTTTGGGGTGTACATCTGGAATGTGATTCAAACCACTGCACTTGTAAAGGCTCTTAAAGCTCAGCGGCCACGTGTCACCATCGTATTGGGTGGACCTGAAGTCAGTCACGAAACCGACTCCCAAGAAATTGTTCAATTGTCAGACTTTGTCATTTCAGGTTGGGGTGATGTGAGCTTTCCCAAACTGTGTCTTGCATTGCTAAACGGCCCTAAGCCCTTGATGAAAATGATTCAGGGCGAGCAACCCCCCTTGAGCGACATTGAGTTGCCTTACCGTGAATTTTCAGATGCCGATTTGGCAAATAGAGTGCTGTATGTGGAAGCCTCTAGAGGATGCCCCTTTAAATGCGAATTTTGTTTGAGCTCCTTAGACAAAACAGCATGGGCTTTTGATTTGAAACCTTTTCTTCAAGAATTGGACATTTTGTACAGTCGGGGCGCTCGAAACTTCAAGTTTGTTGATCGTACATTCAACTTGAAAATTGAAGCATCCGCACAAATTTTGCAGTTCTTCCTTGACCGGCTTCAAAATGAATCTGCCCAAGGCTTGCTGGTTCATTTCGAGGTCATACCGGATCACTTGCCAGATCGTTTGAAAGAATTGATTTCACAATTTCCTCCTGGTGTTTTGCAGTTTGAGGTGGGCATCCAAAGCTTCAATGAAGAGGTGCAGCAGCGAATCTCAAGGCGACAAGACAATGCAAAAACAGAGGCCAATTTACGTTGGCTTCTAACTGAATCCAATGCGCATTTGCACACTGATTTAATTTTTGGCTTGCCAGGTGAAACCCTTCAAAGTTTTGCAGAAGGCTTTGACCGCCTTCTGGACATAGGGCCTCAGGAAATCCAATTGGGTATCTTGAAGCGCTTGCGAGGTACCCCCTTGGCGCGTCACACAGAAACGCATGGCATGGTTTACGACCAGCAACCGCCATATGTCATTAGACAAAACAATGCCATCGATAAAGAAAGCTTCGAGCGCTTTGCCAGACTGGCCAAGTACTGGGATTTGATCGCCAATTCCGGACGCTTTAAACAAACGCTGCCCTTGATTTTGCAAGCGCATGGGCCGCATCATTCACCGTTTTGGGCGTTCATGTCATTTACAGATCATCTTTGGCAGCAAACTCAAAAGACCTACGGCCTGACCCCTGAGGCGCTGGTCGATGCGGTGTTTGCTTATTTAACTGTTTCGCGCTTGCTTGATGAGTCCTTGGTTCGCAAGTCTTTGTTGAAAGATTATTTGGCCAGTGGCGCAAGAGGCCGTCCTATGTGCCTTGCGCATGAAAACTTGCCGTTGGGTGGCGATAGGCTGAGTTCAGGCCAACATAATTTGCGTGAGCGGCAAGACAGGCATGCTGATCTTCAGAAGTAAGGGCCAATCTATGCGCCGAAATCTTGTATTTGTCTTTCTTCAAATTGCACTGCTAATTTCCATCCAAGCAGCTGAAGTCACTGTGGCTGTAGCTTCCAACTTCAGCTTACCTATGCGAAAAATTGTGGCGCAATTTGAAGCTGAGTCTGGCCACAAAGTACGACTTTCATTGGGCTCAACGGGTGCCTTTTATGCGCAGATCAAAAATGGTGGGCCTTTTCACCTATTGCTTGCGGCGGATCAGGAAACGCCCGCTCGATTAGAAAAAGAAGGTCTGGGGCTTGCAGGTACTCGATTTACTTATGCTCAAGGCAGACTGGTTCTTTGGAGTCGACAAGCTGGACGGGTCGATCCAGAAGGGGAGATCTTAAAAACAGGTCGTTTTCAAAAACTAGCCATGGCCAATCCCAAACTAGCGCCTTATGGCGTTGCGGCCATGGAGACACTTCAAAGTTTGAGCTTAACTGAACTGCTCAAGTCAAAGTTTGTGCAAGGTGAAAACATCAGCCAAGCCTATCAATTTGTGGAAACTGAAAATGCCCAAATTGGTTTTGTCGCTATGTCGCAAGTTTTCTCGGAAGGCAAGTTGTTAAAAGGATCTGCGTGGATCGTGCCTCCTCAACTTTATTCACCGATTCAGCAAGATGCTATTTTGCTTTTAGCTGGGCAAAAAAATTCTGCAGCAATTGCACTCATGCGTTACTTGAAAACTGACAGAGCAAAGTCTGCTATGGGTGCCTACGGCTACAGCCATTCAATTCAGTAGACACATAGACAAATAGGCGCAAGCGACCCTACAATTCGCTCACTAAATTGTCTTAGGCATACCATGCATAAAAACCTCATTGATGACACTCAAGCGCTGTTAGATGGCCATATAGATGCCAATGGCACCACACGTCGCTTTGCACTCAAAGCAGCTTTGGGCGTTGGCTACGCATCCGCAGCCATGCCCATCATTGCGCAAACGGCCATCAAAACGCCCGTTGCAGGTTTGCTCACTGGCGAAGTCACCATTGATGTCAATGGCTTCAAGATGCCCGCCTATCGCAGTGCACCAGCAGGCAAATCTGATCTGCCTGTGGTGCTTGTGATTTCAGAAATTTTTGGTGTGCACGAATACATCGCCGATGTCACTCACCGTTTGGCACATGCGGGCTACATGGCCATTGCCCCCGAACTTTTTGTGCGCCAAGGTGACCCCAGCGAGTATGGCGAGTTGGCCAAACTGCAATCAGAAATCATTGCCAAAGTACCCGACGCACAAGTGATGGCCGATTTGGACGCTACCGTGGCCTGGGCTTCGCGCAATGGCGGCAATGCTCAAAAATTGGCCATGACTGGCTTTTGCTGGGGTGGCCGCATCACTTGGCTGTATGCCGCGCATCAGCCCCAACTCAAGGCGGGTGTGGCTTGGTATGGCCGCTTGGTCGGCAACACAACAGCGCAAACGCCGGCGCACCCCTTGGCATTGGCCAGTCAACTCAAAGCACCCGTGCTGGGCCTTTATGGCGCAGCCGATACTGGCATTCCCCTAGACACGGTTGAAAAAATGAAAGCCGCACTGGCACAAGGGCCCGGCGCTGCCAAGTCAAGCGAATTTGTGGTTTACCCAGAAGCACCGCACGCTTTTCATGCTGATTACCGACCAACCTACCGCAAAGCGGCAGCAGACGATGGCTGGCAAAGAATGTTAAATTGGTTCAAGAAGCAAGGGGCTGTTTAAAAGTCTTGGCAAATCAAACTCTAGAAGAAAAGACACCATGGCCAAAACAGCACCACGGCAAGATACCGCACTGACCGAATCGGAAGAGGTTTTTGAAAAAGCCGCCGATTTGTTTCGCGTCATGTCGGCTCCCATGCGCTTGCGCATCATCAGCGCGCTTTGCAATGGCGAAAAGAATGTGGGCGAGTTGCTGGCCGAGATCGACACGACCCAGCCCAACATGTCGCAGCACCTGAACACCCTCTATCAGGCAGGCGTGCTTGGCAAGCGCCGCGAGGGTGTACAAATTTACTACCGCATCATCAACGACCGGGTGGTGACCCTTTGCCGTTCAGTGTGTGTGCAGATCGCCAGCGAAAGCGATTAAAGGTTTGATGTCAGTTTGAGGGCGGGTTTTTACGGGCATGCTTCCCCCCTTGAATCCGCTAATATCCATACTTAAGGAGCAACGAATGAAACAACAACTGTTATTGATATCTGGCCTGCTGGCATGCACCCTGAGCTGGGCCGAGATCAAAGTGGTTTACCACTTGAGTGAGGGTATCCCACAGGCATCACGGGCTATCGGCAACATCCGTAACCACCTAGCTGCCGACCCAACCGCCAAAATTGTGGTTGTCACCCATGGCCTGGGTATCGACTTTATGATCAACGGTGCCACCAACCAGCTTGACCAGCCGTTTGCTGGGAGTGTTGCTGATTTGGTCAACAAAGGCGTGGAGTTCCGTGTGTGCAACAACACCTTGGTGTCGCGCAAAATCTCTGCCGACAAACTGCTGATGGAAGCTAAAGTAGTACCCTCCGGTGTTGCCGAAGTGGCCAAGCTGCAGGCCAACGAGAAATTTGTGTATCTGCGCCCCTGATGGGCGTTGTGAAGTTCAATCGCCCCTACTGTTTTTTTGAGGAAAACCCATGAAGATTCAACATGTTTTGACTGCGGCCTCTCTGGTCGCCTTGTCTGGTCTGGCCCAAGCCCAGGTCGATCCGCTGCATGTGCGCAGCTGGGCTGCATCTTGCGCCGCCTGCCACGGTACCGATGGCCGTGCTCAGCCGGGCATGATTTCTTTGGCGGGTGTCCCTAAAGAAGTCACCATTCAGAAAATGCTGGACTACAAAGCCGGTCGCGTGCCAGCGGCCACCATCATGCATCAGCTCGCCAAGGGCTATTCCGACGAGCAAATCACCGCCATTGCTGGCTACTTTGCCGCCCAGAAGAAATAAGGAAAAACTGCCATGCAACGTCGTCATTTTTTACAAACAGGCTCCGCTTTGGGTGCCATGGGATTGGTTTCTGGTTGTGCCACCATGGGTGGGGGCAGTGGCCCCAAAGTGGTGGTCATCGGCGGGGGTTACGCGGGCGCCACGGCCGCCAAGTACCTGCGCATGTGGTCTGAACACAAGATCCAGGTCACCCTTGTCGAGCCAAGCGATGCCTTCATTTCTTGCCCGATGTCCAACCTCGTCATTGGCGGCAGCAAAACCATTACCGAGATCACGACGCCCTATGACAACCTGACCAAACGCCACGGTGTCAAGATTATCAAGGACCGCGTCAACACCATCGATGCCGACAAGCGCATTGTCAAACTGGCCGGAGGCACCGAGCTGACTTATGACCGCCTGATTGTCTCGCCCGGTGTGGATTTCATGTGGGAAACCCTGCCCGGCATGAACAAAGCCGGTGCCAAAGACAAAGTCATGCACGCATGGAAGGCCGGCGCACAAACCCTCACCCTGCGCAAGCAACTCGAAGCCATGCCCGACGGGGGCGTGTTCGCCATGTCCATCCCGCTAGCCCCTTACCGCTGTCCTCCCGGCCCTTACGAGCGTGCTTGCCAGGTGGCCGAATACTTCAGCAAGGCCAAGCCCAAGAGCAAAGTTCTGGTGTTGGACGCCAACGACGACGTGACCTCCAAAGGTCCTTTGTTCAAAAAAGCCTGGGCCGAGCGCTACAAAGGCATCGTCGAGTACCGTGGCAAGCACCGCGTCACCGATGTCGATGCAGCCACCAACACCTTGAAGTTCGAGTTCAACGACGACGTCAAGGCCAACGTGCTCAACGTCATTCCCAACATGCGTGCCGGTGACATTGCTGTCAACGCAGGCTTGGCTACAGCCAACAAGCGCTGGTGCGAAGTGGACTTCCTCACCTTCGAGTCGAAGGCCGCTAAAAACGTGCACGTGTTGGGTGACTCCATTCAGGTTGCGCCAGGCATGCCCAAGTCGGGCCATATGGCCAACCAGCACGGCAAAACATGCGCCGCTGCTGTGGTTGCCTTGCTGATGGGCAAACAAGTCAACCCGATGCCCATTTACAACAACACCTGCTACAGCTATGTCAGTTCCAAGGATGTGGTTCATGTGGCCAGCGTGCACCGCTTCGACGCCGAGAAGAAAACCATGCTGACCGTGCCAGGTTCAGGTGGTGTGTCTACCGCGGCCAATGAACTGGAAGGTGTTTACGCTTGGAGCTGGGCGCAAAACATCTGGGCCGACACATTGGCTTGATGTTCCTTGTGCGTGGCTGTCTGCCACGCCATTGAAAAAACGCCTCAGTCCTTGAGATTGGCGGCGTTTTTTTTCAATGCGGAGCGCTCGCGCGGTAGTCCTGGCTTAGGAAAAAAACTCAGATTTGCCAGCCCATGCTGCGGTGAATGCGCCAGGACAGGCCCGCACCTAGCCAGATGGCGATCAGGGTCAGCCAAGCTGTGAGCGAAAAAATAGAACCACCCGTCATGCCCGCGCCCACCGTGCAGCCGCCAGCCAATACCGCGCCAAAACCCATGAGCACCGCACCTGTGAGGTAGTGGCCCAGTTTGTTCTCGGTCTTGAAGCCCTCGAACTTGAAGTCGCCGCCCACCAAGGCGCCCAATAATGAGCCCACGAAGGTGGCTGGCAGCAAACCCGCATCAAAGCCCAGGCTGGGCGATGTGGCGCTGGACAGGACCCGCATCAGCATCTCGGCCGATGCGCTACTGAAGCTGAGTCCCTGGATTTGCACCGCCTCAAAAGATTGTGAGGCGATCGCCTGCGTCAGGAACCAGCCCAATGCAATGCTCAAGCCCACAACGATGGCTCCAAGAGCCAAGCTCCAGCGCCGCTGGTGCGTCTTGAAGAAAAAGAAAATTCCGGTGCCCAGCGCCAGCAGCGCCACTACCAACCCACCTGTAGGGCCCACGCCCGTGATCTGCAGCAAATCACGACTGGCTCCACCTTCGATGGGCCACCAACTGGCCAAGGCCTGGCGGGCAGGGGCCAGCCAACCCCCAATGCTCGCTTGCACCGTGACGGCAAACACCAAGCCAGCCAGCAAGGCGCGCAAATTCCCATTGCCCGACAAAATCAGCAAACGGCTGGCGCAGCCGCGCGTCAAAATCATGCCAGCCCCAAACAACAAGCCGCCCAGCACCGCGCCTGAGATGCTGCCTGCTGGGCCAATGTAGCGGGCGTCTGCAGGTTTGAGCCAGCCCAAGAACACCAAAACCTGCACGCCCACAAGCGCCGCCCCAAAAGCCAGCCACCATACGCTGAAACGCTCGCCTGTCTGGCCTTCGCAGCACTCCACCACGGCCGCACGGGCACAAAACCGGCTGCGCTGGGCGGCCAAGCCAAACGTGAAGCCCACCAACGCGCCCGCCATGGCCAGTACATTTGAGTCTCCCCAGGTTTCAAGCAAGTTTGCGAGATTCATGGATTTCTCCAATAATTCATTGATTTCTAACATTGAAAAGTGCAGGTCATTGGCTGTTCAAGCCCGCTAAGCAAAACCTGCTATTGTGCACTGTCCGCAATTCATGGCTACCACTCTGACTATGTTTTCTTCTTCTGTTTTGCGTCGTCGCGACTGGCTTTTACAGGTGGGGGTATCTCTTGCGACCATCCCTGCTTGGGGGCAATCGGGCCGTGCTGCCACCTTGCCCGCTGCCCAATCGCTGCCCGACGAACTGGCCCGCGCCCTGAAAAAGAAGCAAGCCCTGATCGTCATGGTCAGCTTGGAGGGTTGCGTGTTCTGTCGCCAAGCTCGCCAAAGTCACCTCTCACCCATGGCGCTTTCAGGCACCGTCATCGTGCAGGTGGACATGCGCAAAAACCTGCCCGTGCTCGACTTCGCGGGCAAGTTGACCACCCATGATGAACTGACTCGGCGGTGGAAAGTCTCGATCACGCCCACCTTGTTGTTCTTTGGGCCCGGTGGCAAAGAAGTGGCCGAGCGCATGGAGGGTGCTTACCATCCCGATTTTTACGGCCCCTATCTCGAAGACCGCATGGCGCAAGGGCTCAAAGCCCTGTAAGGCCATAGGCTGTGCTGGCAAAAACCTCTCTGACCGATCACAGTTTGCAACCAGCCCTCAGTAGAATCACTGACGCAAAAAGTTGAGCGCTTTTTCGCAAAGTCGTATTGATCTAGGTTAAATTACCGTTTGGTTATATTTAAAACCTTAACTCGGAGCTCTCATGAAATTGATTTTCGCTGCTGTTGCCATTTCCGCCCTGATGTCAGCACCTGCCTTTGCCAACGCAGACTTGGCCAAGAAAAACGCTTGCATGGCCTGCCACGCCGTGGACAAGAAACTGGTGGGTCCCTCTTACAATGATGTGGCAAAAAAATACGCTGGCCAAAAAGACGCTGAAGCCACACTGGCTAAAAGTATCAAGGCTGGTGGTTCGGGCAAGTGGGGCCCTGTACCCATGCCTGCCCAAGCTGCTCTGAGCGATGCCGATGCCCTGACGTTGGCCAAATGGGTTTTGGCTGGTGCCAAGTAAGTCAAGCCTTTGCGAGCTTGATCAGCTGGCATGATTGAGAAAGCCCGATGAGTCATCTTGGCTTTTTTGATGGGAGATTTGAATGAAAACCCGAAACAAGACCGCGATGGTCGG
>CALAGS010000215.1 GCA_937891665.1 uncultured Burkholderiales bacterium
CCAGCCAGCTTGGTATTTTCTAACATGCCATTTTGATCAGCAATGAGTTGCCCATTCACCCAAACGCCGTGAACACCCATGGCATCAGTGTGCAATCTTGGCGCACCCAGTGGCAAATCGAACACACGCTTCTTAGGACCGCGGCCCACAGTTTCTGGGTCAAACAGCAGCAAGTCTGCCGCATAGCCTTCGCGCAATAAACCTCGGTTTTTCAAACCCAAAATTTCTGCAGGTTGAGCCGTGAGTTGATTCACAGCTTGGCTCAAGCTCATCGCACCCATTTCGCGCGACCAATAACCCAAAAGATGCAAACCGAAACCAGCGTCATTGAAAAAAGTCAGGTGCGCACCTGCATCACTGAGTGAAACCAAACTGTGCGGATGGTTCAACATCTTGGTGACAGCTTCTGTATCGCTGTTCAGCAACATGGCAGTGAAGACCGTTCGCAAGTCTTCTTCAAGCGCCAGATTCAAAGCAAAGTCCAAGGGGGCTAAGCCTGCTTGCAAAGCTAATGCCGCAATGCTTTGCTGCTCATAAACTTGATTCTCTGGTTTGCAAGTTTCAACCACATGCACCTTTTCCCATTCGCTGTTGAACAAACGAAAGGTGGCGGCTTGTGAAAGTTCTTCTTTGACTTTGGTCCTAAATTCAGAGCTTGCCAAACAAGCTTTGAGTTCGTCGTGTTGCAAACCTAACGCAGGTTTCCAACTGCTCAAGCCCTCTACCGGGTAGGCCGATGCAAACGTGAAATCCATGCTCAAGGGGCAGCATGAAACTTGGCCCGTGAGTTTGTGGCCGCGTTGGTTGGCTTCTGTGATGGCTTTCAAATCATTGAAGACACCATTCGGGTTGGTTGAGTTGTGCAGCAAGGCGGCCACCATGACGGGCCGTTTGCTAGCAGCCGCAAGCGACTCTAAAAATGACACAGGCATTTGCCCACCTTTGGTCACCAT
Source organism: uncultured Burkholderiales bacterium (assembly GCA_937891665.1). Lineage (GTDB taxonomy): Bacteria > Pseudomonadota > Gammaproteobacteria > Burkholderiales > Burkholderiaceae_C > Limnohabitans_A. Next base: position 954 of record CALAGS010000215.1, read on the forward strand.
GTAAACGCCACCACCTTGGCTGCTCATGGCCATAGTGAGCTGCATCATTTCTTCATCGGATGCCAAACGCGATGGCATGGGAAAGCCGCCTTCACCGTTGTGGGCGGGGCTGGTGCTAGTAGCAAATCCAACGGCACCTGCCGCCATGGCCTCGCGAACCAATGTGGCCATCTCGGAAATTTCAGAGGCAGTGGCTTCGCGTTTGTTGGCTTCTTCTCCCATGACCCAGGTGCGTACAGAAGAGTGTCCGATGTAGGCAGCAACATTGATGGCGCATTGCTTTTTCTTCAGCATGGCCAAATATTCTGGAAAGGTTTCAAAGTCCCAATCGATGCCGTGTTGCAAGACCTGCAATGACATGCCCTCTACCTGCGTGAGGTTGCGCATGGTGAGTTCGCGGTCTTTGGGCCTGCAAGGTGCAATTGTGAAGCCGCAGTTGCCAATGACCGCGGTGGTCACGCCTAAAGCGGGCGAAGGGCGAACGCGAGCGTCCCAAGTAATTTGAGCATCATAGTGAGTGTGCGAGTCAATGATGCCTGGCATGAGCGCAAGGCCAGATGCGTTGACACAATGATCGGAGGTGAAGGTCAAGGTCAAGTTGGGACCGATGCCTACAATTTTTCCTTGATGAACTGCCAAATCTTGCACTACTGGTTCTGCGCCTGAGCCGTCGAACACAAGCGCATTCTGAATAAGCGTGTCCGCCTTGTTCATTGCTCTATCTCCACCATGATTTCATTGCGCCGAAACATGGGCAAGGTCCACGGTGGGTCGTAGCGCGAAAGCTGAACGCTGCTCAATGGCTTGAAGTTTTTACTTTGCAGCCAAGCTAAGAGTTCATCCGACTTGGTTTGAACGCGCGCCACGGAGTTAAAGCCCGTAAAGCTGTGAACGGCAAAAAACTTTCCAGGAATTTCGCGCAACTTCACCTCTGCATTGTTAGGCAAAGGAATGTTGGTCATGGTGTATTTAGCGGGCATGACAAAATGCACACGCCACTTATTGGCCGATGCCATATCGTTGCCTTGTTGAATTGCACTTAAGGTCACAGGCGCAGTCATGGCAATTTTTTCAGAAACAGGCTCAAGCGTAACCGGCGCTGTCATGGCGATCTTTGCAGCGGCGCCATTTTGATTAGCGCGATTGTTGCCAAAAATATAGTCTGCAATTTTTCGAAAGCCTTTATTGGAGGCCTCATCCATATCGCCATCTACCAGCGTTTCGGCCACTAATATGGGCGCATATTGCCGCACTTCAAAGGCCTCAGATTTAAGAACAATCTTGAAAGCAGGTTCTTCAATGGCCATGGCATTTTGTCCAATCAGCAGAAGAATAAGAGTGTAGAAAATTCGCATATGTGTAAGTTTAGTTAGGCTGAAAATAAATGGGGTCAGATCAACATTAA
>CALAGS010000216.1 GCA_937891665.1 uncultured Burkholderiales bacterium
AAACCGAAACATGGCTGTGGTGGTTGGCAGGTGCAACTTGGGTGGGCTTGACGGCGTGGATGCTGTTGCGTGGCGTTCAGGGCTGGGCCTTATGGCGTCAAAACGTTCGCTGGGTTTTGGGTGTCATCCTGTTGTGGTTGGCATGGTTGGCCATGGCGCAAGCGCGAACTTCTAGCGTGCAATTGTTACTTTCTATTTTTTGTGTGGTGTGGGCGGCCGATGTGTTTGCCTATTTCTTTGGCAGGGCTTTGGGTGGCAAGATCATTCATCAAAAATTGGCCCCCAGCGTCAGCCCTGGCAAAAGTTGGGAGGGTGCCATTGGCGGCTTGTTCGGTGTGTTTCTGATAGCTTTTGGGTGGATGCACTTTGAGCAAATTTACCAATGGCCAGGCGCCAGTTTTTTCATGGAAATGACGCAGCATGGTTTTTTTCTATGGGCCTTGAGTTTGATTTTTTTAACCACCATGAGCGTGGTCGGTGATTTGGTCGAATCTTTGGTGAAACGAAGTGCGGGTGTCAAAGACAGTTCCAAGTTATTGCCTGGTCATGGCGGCGTGCTTGACCGTTTGGATGCCTTGCTGCCAGCATTGCCCATCGCCATGATGTTGCTACATTGGCCCAAATTTTAAATACCTTGTTTGCCCTATGAAACAAAACATAACCATTCTGGGTTCTACCGGTTCCATTGGCACCAACACCCTCGATGTGTTGTCAAAACACTTGGACCGGTTTCAGGTGTTTGCTTTAACGGCGTCCAAACAAGTCGATTTGATCTTGGCCCAATGCGCTCAGTTCAAACCCAAATTTGCCGTGATGGCCCAAGAAGATGCAGGCCGTTTGCTGGCTGAGCGCATCAAAGCAGAAGGCTTGCCCGTCGAGGTGCTGTGGGGGCCTGAGGCTCTGGACTTTGTGTCATCCCACGAAGAAGTTCATGCCGTGATGGCCGCCATTGTGGGCGCCGCGGGCTTGTCTCCCTGCTTGGCTGCGGCCCATGCAGGCAAGCGTTTGTTGTTGGCCAACAAAGAAGCCTTGGTGGTGGGCGGTGAGGTCTTTTTGAGTGCGGTTAAAAAGGGTGGTGCTGTGCTCTTGCCCATCGACAGTGAGCACTCGGCGGTGTTTCAGTCTTTGCCTGAAGACCCAGCCACTTGGGCTGATCGCATTGATCAAATTATCTTGACGGCATCGGGCGGTCCTTTTCGAGAGCGCAATCTGGCCAGCTTGAAAAACGTCACGCCCGATGAAGCCTGTGCACACCCCAATTGGGTCATGGGCCGAAAAATTTCAGTCGATTCCGCCACCATGATGAACAAAGCCTTGGAAGTCATTGAGGCACGTTATTTATTTGGCGTCTCGCCCAATCAACTCTCCGTGGTCATCCATCCTCAAAGCATCATTCATTCCATGGTGAAGTACAAAGACACTTCCATCGTGGCTCAGTTGGGCACGCCCGACATGCGTGTGCCTATTGCTTATGGCTTAAGTTGGCCCGAGCGAATCACCTCGGGTGCTCAAACGCTTGATTTTCACAATCTCAAGCCCATGACCTTTGAAGCCATCGACGACCATGGCCATCCCGAAAGATTTCCTGGTTTGAAATTGGCTTGGCAATCTTTGAATGCTGCTTCAGGAACGTGCGCAGTGCTCAACGCCGCCAATGAAATTGCGGTTGAAGCTTTTTTGAACAAGCAAATTAGATTCGATCAAATTCACCAAGTGAACACCGAAACTTTGGCCAAGGTGCAGCCGCAATCGCCCCAAAGTTTGCCTGACTTGCTGGCGCTTGATGCACAAAGCCGCGCTTCAGCTTCCGAAGTTGTGCGTGCCTGCCGTGCTTGACGCTTTAACGTGCTAACGCTGCTCGCTTTCCTCTTTGCACTCACCCTCTTAATTGCGGTGCATGAGTATGGTCACTACCGTATGGCGGTGGCTTGTAAGGTCCCTGTTTTGGTTTTTTCGATTGGTTTTGGTAAAGCTCTATACCGTTGGCGCTCCAAGCACCCAAGAGCAGGACAAAACACCGAGTTTGTGATCAGCGCATTGCCTTTGGGCGGTTATGTTCAGATGCTCGACAGCCGCGAGGCTAACGTGCCCAGCGATCAACTTTCTTTGGCCTTTGACCAACGCAGTTTGAAAGTTCGCGCGGCCATTGTGGCAGCTGGTCCATTGGCCAATTTGCTTTTAGCAGTCGTTTTGTTCAGTGCAGTGGCTTGGTGGGGCCATCCCAAAATCTTGCCCATCATTGGCCGCGTTGAGGCTGGCGCTGCGGCCGATCTTGCAGGTCTGAAAACAGGTGATCGCGTTTTGAAAGTAGGCTCTCAAGAGGTGAGGGACGCTCAGCACTTAAGGGCCTTGATTCGCGGCGAAGTGAGCCCTGAAGACAATGCAGAGGGATTGGACAAGATGGCTGTCTGGGAAATTGACCGACAAGGCAAGAGCCTTTCTCTGGCCGTCAAACCCTTGCTCACTTCTTTGCCAGGACAGCCTGAATCAAGTGCCGTCAGGCGAATTGGGGCGGTGGTGGGGCAGCCCTCCGACTCAGAATGGGTGAGTGCGGGTTTTTGGGAAGGCTTAGCCCGTGGCTACGGTCAAGTCGAGCAAATAACGCTGCTGACGGGCCAACTGATTGGCCAAATGCTCACCGGCGAGGCCTCTTCGAAGCACCTGAGCGGCCCTTTGACCATTGCCGAGCAGGCTGGGCAGTCTGCCCAAAGAGGTTTGCCGTCTTATTTAACATTTCTGGGCCTGATCAGCGTCAGTTTGGGACTTCTTAATCTCCTGCCATTGCCCATGTTGGATGGGGGACACCTGATGTATTATCTTTGGGAGTCTCTGACCGGCAAACCGGTTTCCGTTGTTTGGCAGCGGGGTTTGCAAAAAGTCGGTTTGGCTTTGTTGGTTTTCATCATGGCCTTGGCTTTTTTCAATGATCTGACGCGACTCTTTACTTAATTCAAACGCATGAACTTTCTCCCCAATCGATTTCGCTTGCATCACTTGTCTGTGTTGCTTGCAGCGGCCATCAGCGGCATGTCTGCTTGGGCTGTTGAGCCTTTCAAGTTGAAGGACATTCGCGTTGAGGGTCTTCAGCGCATTGAGTCCGGTACGGTGTTTGCTTCTTTGCCTTTCCGTGTGGGCGACATGTACAACGATGAATCGGGTGCAGCCGCCATTCGCGCTTTGTTTGCGCTGGGTTTGTTCAAAGATGTCAGGCTGGATGCCCAAGGCGATGTGTTGGTGGTCATTGTAGAAGAGCGTCCCTCCATTTCAGAAGTTGAATGGGTGGGCCTGAAAGAATTCGACAAAGATGTCTTGGTCAAGGCCTTGAAAGAGGTGGGTATTTCTGAAGGCCGCCCCTTTGACAAAGCCTTGGCAGACAAAGCCGAGCAAGAATTAAAGCGTCAATACATTACGCGCAGCTTGTATGGTGCCGAGGTGGTCACAACAGTCACCCCAGTAGACCGCAACCGTGTGAAGCTGACCTTCACAGTTTCTGAAGGTGGCCCTTCCAAAATCAAAGAAATTCGAATCACGGGCAATCAAAACTTTTCTGAAGACACCCTCAAAGACCAGTTCAACTTGGATGTGGGCGGCTGGCTAAGCTGGTACACCAAATCCGATCGTTATTCCCGTACCAAGCTCAATGCTGACTTGGAAGCGCTTCGCTCTTATTATTTAAGTCGTGGTTTCCTTGAGTTCAGAATTGACTCAACCCAAGTGGCTATCTCACCTGACAAACAGGATATCTCGATTGCCATTAACATCACGGAAGGCGAGCGCTTTGTAGTCGCTGGTGTCAAGCTTGAAGGCAACTATTTGGGCAAAGAAGACGAGTTCAAAGCCCTTGTCAAAATTGGCCTAGGCCAAGCTTACAACGCTGAAACCGTTGCCGAAACCAACAAAGCGTTCACCGATTACTTTGGCAAGTTTGGTTTTGCTTTTGCGCGTGTCGATGCCCGTCCCGAAATTGATCGCTTGACCAACCGTGTAAGCTTTGTTCTCATTGCTGAGCCTTCACGCCGTGCCTATGTTCGCCGCATCAATGTGGCTGGCAACAACCGTACACGCGATGAGGTGGTCAGGCGCGAATTTCGCCAGCTGGAGTCAGCTTGGTACGACGGCGACAAAATCAAGTTATCGCGCGACCGAATCGACCGCTTGGGCTTCTTTACCGAAGTCAACATTGATACCCAAGAAGTACCGGCTACCACTGACCAAGTTGACCTTACTGTCAATGTCGTCGAAAAACCAACGGGCAGTGTTTCACTGGGTGCTGGCTTCTCATCCACTGAAAAAGTGGCTTTGAGCTTTGGTATTCGCCAGGAAAATGCATTTGGTTCGGGCAACTATTTGGCCACCGAAGTCAATACCAGCAGATACAACAGAACCATTGTCGTTAGCACCACCGATCCGTACTTTACGCCAGAAGGAGTTTCGCGAACCATCGATGTTTTTCATCGCACCACGCGGCCTTATTTGGGTGATTTGAATGCTTACAGTTTGGTCAGCTCAGGTGCTGGCATGCGCTTTGGTGTGCCTTTCAGCGAGATTGACACCGTTTATTTCGGTGCCAATCTAGAGCAGACGTCCATCCGCCCAGGTAACAACTTGCCAAACGCCTATGTGGAATACATGCAGCAATTTGGCTCCACCAGCAATTCACTTCCCTTCACCATTGGCTGGGCAAGGGATGGCCGCGACAGCGCTTTGGTGCCAACTCGAGGCATTTTGCAGCGCTTCAACTCTGATTTGAGTGCCAGCGGCGATGCTCGTTACGTTCGGGCCAACTACCAAATTCAGCAATACACGCCATTAACTAAAAAGTACACACTGGCTTTGAATGCCGACTTAGGTTGGGGCCAAGGCCTGTCCAATCGGCCCTATCCGCTGTTTAAAAACTACTTTGTTGGTGGCTTAGGCAGCGTACGCGGGTTCCAGCAATCCAGTTTGGGGCCTTCAGACAGCACCAACAGCCTGTATTTGGGCGGACCTCAGAAAATTGTTTTGAATGCCGAGCTCATGGCGCCATTTCCAGGTGCTGGCAACGATCGCACCTTGCGACTTTTTGCCTTTGCCGACGTCGGTCGAGCCTTTGGCGAGAACGAAAAGATCAATTTCAACGAACTTCGCTCCTCTATCGGCGTGGGTTTAAGCTGGATTTCACCTATGGGTCCTTTGCGCTTTTCATATGCCTTGCCTATGAAGCGTCAGGTTACGGATAAAATCCAAAGATTGCAATTCCAAATCGGAACTTCCTTTTAATGAAAACACTTCGTCATTTCTCACAAGTTTGTTTGTTGGCATTCGGTGCACTGGGTGCAATCGCAGTCAGCGCACAGGAATTCAAAATCGGTTTTGTCAACACAGATCGCATCTTCCGCGAGGCCAGTACTGCCAAGACTGCACAGGCTAAGTTGGAGCAAGAATTTTCAAAGCGTGAAAAAGATTTGGTCGACTTGGGTAACACCATTAAAACTGCATCTGATAAGTTTGAACGTGAAGCGCCCACTCTGTCTGAAACACAGCGCAACATACGTCAAAAGCAACTCATGGACCAAGACCGTGAGTTTCAACGCAAGCGCCGTGAATTTCAAGAAGACCTGAACACGCGCAAAAATGAAGAACAACAAGTGGTCATTGAGCGAGCAAACCGTGCAGTGAAAGTGGTGGCTGAAGCTGAAAAGTACGACGTTATTTTCCAAGAAGCCGTCTACATCAACCCCAAGCACGACATCACCGACAAAGTCATCAAGTCTCTCAACGCAACGGCTGGCAAATAAGCGCCCGCACCGAGAGAAATGGACTCGTGCTGTGCTGCTGCTTGGCGACATCGTTAAGGCTTTAGGCGGCAGCCTTCAAGGCAGTCCACAAATCTCCATTGAAAAACTGGCTCCGCTTGAAACCGCGGGACCGACTGACTTGAGTTTTCTCAGTCACCCCAAGTACCAAATGCACTTAACGCAATCTCTTGCGGCTTGTGTCATTGTCACGCCGCAATTCAAAGAATTGGCAATCACGCGCGGTGCTTGCATCGTGACCGATGACCCCTATCACTACTTCGCCAAACTCACGCAATTTTGGAAACAGCAAAACACACCTGCTAGGCATGCCCGAATTCACCCCAGTGCTGTGGTCGACCCCGAAGCCCAAATTGCCGACACAGCCATGATCGGCCCATTGTGTGTCGTCGAGCGGGGTGCTAAGGTGGGTGCCTATTCTCAATTGAAATCGAGAGTGACTTTGGGTGAGGCTTGCGAAATTGGCGAACGCTGCATTGTTCACTCAGGGGTCGTGATAGGTGCTGATGGGTTTGGCTTTGCCCTGCACCAAGGCACTTGGGAAAAAATTGAACAACTCGGCGCTGTGAAAATTGGCAATGATGTAGAGATTGGCGCCAACACATGCATCGACCGCGGCGCCTTGAATGACACCCTCATTGAAGACGGTGTCAAATTAGACAACCTCATACAAATCGGTCATAACGTGCACATTGGCAAACACACTGCCATGGCGGGTTGTGTGGGTGTGGCGGGCAGTGCGCGCATTGGCGCCCATTGCACGCTGGGTGGCGGGGCCATTGTTTTGGGACATCTCACTTTGGCAGATGGCGTGCATATTTCTGCAGCCACTGTTGTCACGCGTTCTATTTCACAAGCTGGCAATTACACAGGCCTGTTCCCCATCGACGACAATGCCACATGGGAAAAGAACGCGGCCAGCTTGAAGCAACTGCACAAGTTGCGCGATCGAATTAAATCCTTGGAGGCTCAACTCCTTCAGCCACCATTTCAGGACAACAAATCATGATGGACATCTACCAAATTCTTAAACAATTGCCGCATCGTTTTCCAATTTTGTTGGTTGACCGCGTGCTTGAAATTGAAAAGGGTGTGCGCATCAAAGCGCTGAAAAATGTCTCCGTCAACGAGCCTTATTTCTCTGGACACTTTCCATCGCGACCGGTCATGCCCGGCGTGTTGATGCTAGAGGCATTGGCACAGGCGGCGGCATTGTTGGCTTTCGATACCATGGGTGAAACACCCGACGAAAACACCGTCTATTACTTTGCAGGCATTGACGGTGCCAGGTTCAAGCGGCCAGTAGAGCCAGGCGATCAACTCATCTTAGAAGTTGAACTCGATCGCATGAAAGCAGGTGTTTTCAAGTTCAAGGCGCGCGCCAAAGTAGGCGAAGAAATTGCAGTGGAAGCTGAACTCATGTGCACCATGCGCAAAGTGGCTTAACTATCAAGACTATGACGAAACAGTCTCGGATTCATCCCACAGCCCTTGTTGATTCTGCTGCCCAGCTAGACAGCACTGTCACGGTGGGGCCATATACAGTCATTGGCCCTCATGTTCGCATTGATGCGGGTACCTCGGTGGGCAGCCACTGTGTCATTGAAGGCCACACCACCATTGGCAAAGACAATAAAATATTTCAGTTCAACTCTTTAGGTGCCGTGCCGCAAGATAAAAAATATGCCGGAGAGCCCTGTGAGTTGGTCATAGGCGAGCGCAACACCATCCGCGAGTTTTGTACGTTCAACATTGGCTCGCCTGGCGACACTGGTGTCACCCAGCTGGGCAACGACAACTGGATCATGGCCTATGTCCATTTGGCGCACGATTGCAAGGTGGGCAACCACACTATTTTTGCCAACAGTTCCCAACTGGCGGGCCATGTGCATGTAGACGACTGGGTTATTTTGGGCGGCTTCACGGTGGTGCACCAGTTTTGTCGCTTGGGTGCTCACAGTTTCACCGCCATGCATTCTTTGTTGTTCGCCGATTTACCGCCCTTTGTCATGGCCCAAGGTCAGCCAGCACAGGCAAGGTCGATGAACTTCGAAGGCCTGAGAAGGCGCGGCTTCACGCCCGAAAGAATTTCTGCAGTCAAGGCCATGTACAAAATTTTGTACCGTCAGCAACTGACTCTGGCCCAGGCCCAAACTGAAATTGAGTTGCTGGCGCTAAAGTACCCAGAAGCCAAGGGCGATGTCGACATGATGACCGGCTTCTTGCAAGGCACATCGCCAGACCGTGGCATTGTGAGATAAGTGGTGCAAGCGCCTGCCATGTCTCAGCTGTCTAAAGCCCCTCATGGGGCTTTTTCCATGGCCATGGTGGCGGGTGAAACTTCAGGCGATTTGTTAGCAGGTTTAATGATGCGGGGCATTCGCGCGCAATGGCCCGAAGCCAATTTGTATGGCATTGGCGGGCCTCGCATGCAAGCCCAAGGCTTTAACGCTTTATGGCCTTCAGACAAATTGGCGGTGCGTGGCTATGTTGAGGTATTGCGGCACTACCGAGAGATTGTGGGCATTCGCAATCAACTCAAAGCACAATTGTTGGCCAAACCACCTCAGGTTTTTGTGGGTGTAGACGCTCCTGATTTCAACCTCGACTTGGAGCACGACTTAAAGCAAGCGGGCATTCCGACTGTGCATTTTGTGTGTCCTTCTATTTGGGCTTGGCGCGCGGAGCGCATTGAGAAAATCAAACAAAGTGTAGACCACGTGCTGTGTATTTTCCCCTTTGAAACTGATTTGTTGCATGCTCACGGCATTCCCGCCACCTATGTAGGCCACCCTTTGGCGCAAGCCATTCCCATGCACGTTGACGCGCTCAAAGCGCGGCAAGAATTGAAATTGAAAGCAGACAGGCCTGTGGTGGCATTGCTTCCGGGAAGTCGCGAATCAGAAATTACCTATTTGGCCGAACGATTTTTGAAAACTGCCATGTTGCTAAGTCAGCAGCAAGCTCATTTGCAATTCGTCTTGCCCGCCATGCCTGCCATGCAATCGCGCATCGAACGCATTCGTGACAAGGTGGGCGCCACACATGTTCACATTTTGAAAGGTCAGTCGCATTTGGCATTGGCGGCTTGCGATGTCACACTCATTGCCAGTGGCACGGCCACTCTCGAAGCGGCACTGTTCAAAAAGCCCATGGTCATTGCTTACAACATGAACTGGATCAGTTGGCAAATGATGAAGCGCAAAAAACTTCAGCCATGGGTGGGCCTGCCCAACATCTTGGCGCAAGAGTTTTGTGTGCCCGAACTTTTACAAGATCAAGCCACGCCAGAAAATTTGGCTGTGGCTGTCTTGGACTGGCTGCGATCTCCCGAGAAAGCGCAAGCCTTGGCCAGTCGTTTCGAAACCATGCACCACGCCTTGCTGCGTGATACCCCCAAATTAGCAGCCCATGCGATCCAAACGCTTGTTAACGCCTGAACAGGTCAGCTTGGCCTGGGACACGCCTGGTTTATTGGCGGGTGTGGATGAGGCTGGGCGAGGCCCACTGGCCGGTCCGGTGGTGGCCGCCGCAGTCATCTTGGACGATCTCAAGCCCATTAAAGGTTTGGCAGACTCGAAAAAATTGACTGCCAAAACTCGCGAACGGTTGTTCGATGAAATTCGCGCCAAGGCATTGTGCTTTGCCATTGCAGAAGCCAGTGTGGAAGAAATCGATCGCTTGAATATTTTGCAAGCCACGATGTTGGCCATGCAAAGAGCCGTAGAAGCTTTGCGCTTAAAGCCCACGCTGGTCTATGTTGATGGCAACCGCTTGCCTATCTTGGATGTGCGCGCAGAGGCCATCGTGAAGGGCGATGAAAAAATTCAAGAAATTTCCGCTGCCTCCATTCTGGCCAAAGTACATCGCGATCGAATGTGCGATGAAATGCATCGGCAGTATCCGGCCTATGGGTTTGATGCTCACAAAGGTTATGGCACAGCGGTTCACTTGAAGGCCTTGCAAACTTGGGGTGCCACACCGTTTCACCGTCAAACTTTTGCGCCAGTCACGCAGGCCATCTTGGCTGCCCGAAAATCATGAAACTGATCACTTCCAAAGACAATCCTCGGCTGAAAACCATTCGCCGCTTGGCTCAAGACTCGCAGGCTTATCGCAAACTGGGTGGGGTCTGGTTGGAGGGCGAGCATCTGTGCCGTGCTGCACTGGCGCGAGGTTTCAAACCTGAATTGGCCATCTTCACAGAGTCCATTTGGCAAGCCTCAGAGTTTGAGTGGTCGCAATGTGCAAATGAAGTCTGGACGGTGCCTGATGATTTGTTTGCAGGTTTAAGTGCACTTGACTCACCCGCCAAAATGGGTTTCTTGTTGACCTTGCCTGAGCCGCCTGAGTTAGACCCTCATGCCGCCACAGTGGTGTTAGACCGGCTTCAAGATGCTGGCAATGTAGGCGCCATTTTGCGCAGCGCCTCTGCTTTTGGTTTCAAGCAGGTGCTGGCCATGAAGGGCACTGCCGGCTTGTGGTCAACCAAAGTATTGCGTGCCGGAATGGGCGCGCATTTCGGCATGCATTTGATCGAGTCAGCCAGTGCAGAGAACCTTCAATCTCTCAAGATGCCTTTGATAGGCACCGACGTGCACGAGGGCCCGTATTTGCACGAATTGCTCAAACAGGGTGGGTTGACTCAGAAGTGTGCTTGGGTGATGGGGCATGAAGGGCAGGGCGTTTCAGCTGAAATCATGGCTCTGGTGACCCAAAAAATCAGAATTGCTCAACCAGGCGGCGAAGAGTCATTGAATGTGGCCACGGCCGCTGCCATCTGCCTTCATGCCAGTGCCACTTCAGTGTGAAAGACCGGCCATCGAAAAAATCAGTGTCTTGCGTCTCGGTCAAGCTAAGAGTCACGGCTATAATGAGAGGCTTTCCCGCATCAACCTGTACGCACCCGCTCACAACAAGCCATTTCCCTTCAAAAGCAGCCAAAAAGAGAGCCTTCTAGGGTGAATCTTGCGCGTGCTGGGGCGTACCCGAACCATACCGGAGAACCCAGTGCTTTTGTCTCTTCAGGGAACCTTCCCTTCAGCCATTTTGGCGCTTGCAGACGGCACGGTCTTTGTCGGCAACTCGATCGGAGCCTCTGGCTCTACTGTTGGCGAGGTCGTATTCAACACCTCCCTCACAGGCTATCAAGAAATCCTCACTGACCCTAGCTACTGCCAGCAGATCGTCACCCTCACGTACCCGCACATCGGCAACTATGGCGTCAACCCAGAGGATGTCGAATCTGACAAAGTCCATGCTGCTGGCTTGATCATCAAAGATCTGCCCATTGTTGCCAGTAATTTTCGTTCAACAGAAACACTTTCAGCTTACTTGTCACGCAGTGGCACAGTGGCCATTGCCAACATTGACACCCGCCAACTGACTCGCCTGTTAAGAAGCAAGGGCGCCCAAAATGGTGCCATTGTGGCCTTGGCTGCTGGCCAGGCTGTCACGCCCGAACTCAAAGCAAGTGCCGTTAAGGCCGCGCAGTCTGCGCCTGCCATGGCTGGTTTGGATTTGGCCCAAAAAGTATCTGTCTCATCGTCCTACGCTTGGGCCGAGTCTGAGTGGCAACTGGGCATTGGCTATGGCCAACAAACAGCACCTCGTTTTCATGTGGTGGCTTACGACTTTGGCGTCAAGAAAAACATCTTGCGCATGCTGGCCGAACGCGGTTGCAAAGTCACGGTGGTACCGGCCAAAACGCCCGCCACCGAAGTGCTCAAGCACAAGCCCAACGGCATCTTCTTGTCCAACGGCCCCGGCGATCCAGAGCCCTGCGATTACGCTGTAAAAGCTGCACAAGAACTCATTGAAACCGGCATTCCCACTTTCGGTATTTGCTTGGGTCACCAAATCATGGCATTGGCCAGCGGTGCCAAAACTTTCAAAATGAAGTTTGGTCACCATGGTGCCAATCACCCGGTCAAAGACCTGGACACGGGTCGTGTGTCCATTACCAGTCAAAACCACGGTTTTGCGGTAGACGAAAAATCCTTACCCGCCAACTTGCGAGCCACGCACGTGTCTTTGTTTGACGGTACTTTGCAAGGCTTGGCCCGCACCGACAAACCAGCGTTCTGTTTCCAAGGTCATCCCGAGGCCTCACCTGGCCCGCACGACATTGCCTATCTCTTCGATCGCTTCATCAACCTGATGGAGGCCAAATAACATGCCAAAGCGCTCCGACCTCAAAAGCATCCTCATCATTGGCGCTGGCCCCATCATCATTGGCCAAGCCTGTGAGTTCGACTACTCTGGTGTGCAAGCTTGTAAAGCTTTGCGCGAAGAGGGCTACAAAGTCATTTTGATCAATAGCAACCCTGCCACGATCATGACAGACCCCGCCACCGCAGATGTCACTTACATCGAGCCCATCACTTGGCAAACGGTTGAAAAAATCATTGCCAAAGAACGCCCCGATGCCATTCTGCCCACCATGGGTGGCCAAACAGCGCTCAACTGTGCGCTCGATTTGTGGCACCACGGCGTGCTCGATAAATACAAAGTTGAACTCATTGGCGCCACACCCGAAGCCATCGACAAAGCCGAAGACCGCTTGAAGTTCAAAGATGCCATGACCAAAATTGGTCTGGGTTCTGCGCGCTCGGGCATTGCCCACAGCATGGAAGAAGCTTGGGATGTGCAGCGCACTGTGGGCTTCCCCACCGTCATTCGCCCTAGCTTTACGTTAGGCGGCACAGGGGGCGGCATTGCCTACAACCCTGAGGAGTTTGAGACCATTTGCAAACGTGGTTTAGAGGCCTCTCCTACCAACGAATTACTCATTGAAGAGTCATTGTTAGGTTGGAAAGAGTACGAGATGGAAGTGGTGCGCGACAAGGCCGACAACTGCATCATCATCTGCTCTATCGAAAACTTAGACCCGATGGGCGTGCACACCGGCGACTCCATCACGGTAGCGCCTGCGCAAACATTGACCGACAAAGAATACCAAATCATGCGCAATGCCAGCTTGGCTGTGCTGCGTGAAATTGGTGTGGACACCGGTGGCTCCAACGTTCAGTTCTCCATCAATCCCAAAGACGGCCGCATGGTGGTCATTGAAATGAACCCTCGTGTGTCACGCTCTTCAGCTTTGGCCTCTAAAGCCACAGGTTTCCCTATTGCCAAAGTGGCCGCCAAATTGGCTGTGGGTTACACCCTCGATGAACTGCGCAACGAAATTACGGGCGGTGCCACACCGGCCAGTTTCGAGCCCAGCATCGACTATGTGGTCACCAAAATCCCACGTTTTGCTTTCGAAAAGTTCCCTACTGCCGACAGCCGCCTCACCACCCAAATGAAGTCAGTGGGCGAGGTGATGGCCATGGGCCGTACGTTCCAAGAATCTTTCCAGAAAGCCCTGCGCGGTTTGGAAGTGGGCGTCGATGGCTTGAACGAAAAAACCCAAGACCGCGAAGTGCTTGAAAAAGAACTGGGCGAGCCAGGACCCGATCGCATTTGGTACGTGGGCGATGCTTTCGCCATGGGCCTGAGTGTGGACGAAGTGTTCAACCTCACCAAAATTGACCCTTGGTTCTTGGTGCAAATTGAAGACATCGTGAAGATTGAACTTGAGTTGGAAACCACCAACTTGCAAGCCATCAGTGCTGATGAATTGCGCGCCTTGAAGAAAAAAGGTTTCTCAGATCGCCGCTTGGCCAAATTGCTTAAAACAACCGAGCATGAAGTGCGCGCTCAACGTCACGCCATGAACATTCGGCCGGTTTACAAGCGGGTAGACACCTGCGCTGCTGAGTTCTCTACCGACACAGCCTATATGTATTCCACTTATGAAGACGAGTGCGAAGCAGAACCCACTGGCAACAAAAAGATCATGGTCTTGGGTGGCGGCCCGAATCGAATTGGTCAGGGCATTGAATTTGACTATTGCTGCGTGCACGCCGCTTTGGCCATGCGCGAAGATGGCTACGAAACCATCATGGTCAACTGCAACCCCGAAACAGTTTCAACAGACTACGACACCTCAGACCGTTTGTATTTCGAGCCACTCACTTTGGAAGACGTGCTTGAAATTGTGGACAAAGAAAAACCAATGGGTGTGATCGTTCAGTATGGTGGTCAAACACCTTTGAAGTTGGCGTTGGGTTTAGAAGCCGCTGGCGTTCCCATCATTGGTACCAGCCCCGACATGATTGACGCGGCTGAAGACCGTGAGCGTTTCCAAAAATTGTTGCATGAGTTGGGTTTGCGTCAGCCGCCCAATGCTACTGCCCGAACCGAACCCGAAGCTTTGGAAAAAGCCGCTGCTTTGGGTTACCCCTTGGTGGTTCGACCCAGCTACGTGCTAGGCGGTCGTGCCATGGAAATTGTGCACGAGCAGCGCGACCTTGAGCGCTACATGCGCGAAGCGGTGAAGGTCAGCAACGACTCTCCCGTGTTGCTCGATCGTTTCTTGAACGATGCCATTGAGTGCGATGTTGACTGCATTCGCGACCCTGAGGGTAAAACCTTCATTGGTGGCGTCATGGAGCACATTGAACAAGCCGGTGTGCACAGCGGTGACTCGGCATGCTCCTTGCCACCTTACAGCTTAAGCGCGGCCACCGTCGACGAGCTAAAAAGACAAACTGCCGCCATGGCAGGCGCCTTAAGTGTCGTGGGCTTGATGAATGTGCAGTTTGCCATTCAACACGTTGACGGCAAAGATGTCATTTATGTCTTGGAAGTCAACCCCCGCGCTTCCCGCACGGTGCCTTATGTGTCCAAGGCCACAGGCATTCAATTGGCCAAAGTGGCGGCACGCTGCATGGCTGGCCAAAGCTTGGCTTCACAGGGCATTACCAAAGAAGTCACACCCCCTTATTTCAGTGTCAAGGAAGCGGTGTTCCCGTTTGTGAAATTCCCTGGCGTCGACACCATTCTGGGCCCTGAAATGAAGTCCACCGGCGAAGTCATGGGTGTGGGCAAAACTTTTGGCGAAGCTTTTGTCAAAAGCCAAATGGGTGCCGGCACCAAGCTGCCACGTGAAGGCAAGGTGTTCCTCACGGTGAAGAACAATGACAAGCAGCGCGCTGTAAAAATCGCACGCGATTTGGTGGCGCAGGGCTTTGAAATTTTTGCGACCAAGGGCACAGCCGCAGCCATTGCAGCAGAAGGCGTAGCGGTTCAGGCCGTTAACAAAGTCACAGAAGGACGCCCGCACATTGTGGACATGATCAAGAACAAGGAAATTGCCTTGGTCATTAACACGGTGGAAGAACGTCGCAATGCCATTGCCGATTCCAGAGCCATTCGCACATCAGCGCTCTTGGCACGGGTCACCACCTTCACTACAATTGCCGGCGCTGAAGCTGCGGTTGAAGGCATGAAATACATCGACAATTTGGACGTCATTTCTGTTCAAGAAATGCACGCCATGTTGAGCGTCTAAAAGAAATACGGAGACATCCAAGTGGCGACCATTCCCATTACCCTTCGCGGTGCAGAAAAGCTCAAAGCTGAATTGCACCAACTGAAAACCGTTGAGCGTCCTTGGGTGATCAATGCCATTGCCGAAGCTCGGGCCCAAGGTGACTTGAGTGAAAACGCTGAGTACGATGCGGCCAAAGACCGTCAAGGTTTTGTAGAAGGCCGAATTCAAGAAGTCGAAGGCAAACTTTCTGCAGCTCAAATCATTGACCCTGCATCGGTGGACGCCGGTGGTCGTGTTGTGTTTGGTGCCACTGTCGAGTTGGAAGAGGAGAGCTCGGGTGAGGTGGTCAAGTACCAAATTGTGGGCGAAGACGAAGCCGATCTCAAGTTGGGCTTGATCAACATCAGCAGCCCCATTGCGCGCGCACTCATTGGCAAAGAAGAGGGCGATGTGGCCGTGTTTCAAGCGCCTGGGGGCGAGAAGCGTTATGAAATTGTGGCAGTGTCTTACATCTAAGAACGCGCAACTTCATTCAAAAAGGCGTTCATTGCAACGCCTTTTTTTGTGTTCTATTCTTTCCAATGCTCGGCAACCCAAAGCGCTGGCTTGATGAACCTGAATCTTCGATTGCGCTTGCCGGCCAAGGCATCGGGCGGATTGCACTCACCATGAAAAATCACAATGCGTGCATCGCTTGGAATTTGCGGGGCCGTCCAATAGTTGGTGGGCCACTTTGGAATGCTGTGGTATTTGAAACTGGGACACCACTCAGCGGGCCAGTAAGCCAGATGGCCTAGGCGGTTCATGAAGTCTGAGAGATAGGCCTGTTCATTTCTGAATTGTTGGCGAATGCTTTCAAAATTATTCCGGAAGTATTCGAGGACCTCTGGGTGTGCGCCCAACTCATAACGGTAGACCGAAGAGTTACCGGTAATTCGCCAGGGTCGTTTGTAATCGTGAATGATCATGAACTTGCCTGGCACTTCGAAGAATCCATCGAGACTGCCCGTAATGACCACATCGACATCTAAAAACAAGGCGGTGCCGGTCAGGCCATGCAGGTCTTTGGTGAAGGAGGCCAATTTGGTCCAGCCTCGTTCGGGAATGCCTGGCGGTAAATCCAATGCAGGGATAGGCAGGCATTGAACTTCGCTGCGAATGCCCTTGACATCGTCAGTGAGGCAGACCATGTTGAAGTGGCCCGTGAGGTGCCTTCGCACCATGGCGTACAAGCGGTTGACATACTCGGGTCCGTACTTGGTGCCCCACTTCATGCAAATGATGTGACGTTGGGAGGTCTGCATGGAAACTGTCTTGGCTTAGGCTTGATTGCGCTTTTTGATCGACTTTTGTTTCACTTTAGCGCGTTTGACTTGGCCGCCCGAGGTTAGGCGTTGGTTGCCCAAGACACGCAAAGTTTTAACCTCAGGCCGTTGGCCGCCGCGGCTGCTGTACTTCAAGACCTTAAAATCACGGGGTCCGGCCATGCGATCTTC
>CALAGS010000217.1 GCA_937891665.1 uncultured Burkholderiales bacterium
AAGTTCAGTTTGCTTGCACACCTGCTTTGATCAGCAAGCCACCCAAGGTGTCGATTTCATTTTTCAAGTGCGCTCTCAGCGCAGCAGGCGTAGCCTGTTCAATGCTTACGGCTGAGACACCCATGCCATCTAAGCGTTTGATGACATCTGGATCGGTGACAGACTTTTGCAAGGCAGCAGTGAGTTTTTCCAGAACTGGTTTAGGCGTTCCCTTGGGCGCATAGAGGCCAAAGGAAATGTTGATCTCAAAGCCCTTCACGCCAGCTTCTGCAATGGCCGGTGTCTCGGGTAAGGAGGACAATCTGTTTTTACCAGCCGCCGCATAGGCTTTGATTTTGCCGTTCTTGACGGAAGGCACGGTGCCTGATGTTTGATCGCACAAAACATCCACCTGGCCACCCATTAAGTCGGTCAGTGCTGGGCCTGTTCCTTTGTAGGGAATTTCATTCAATTGAACCCCTAAGACGTTCATCATCATCAAGCCACAAAGGTGGGAAGCAGAGCCTACGCCCGCATGGGCCAAACTGACTTTTTTCTGATTGGTTTTGAGGTAAGCCACAAACTCATTCAAGTCTTTAGGCGGAAATTCAGTTCTTGCAACAATCACCATGGGGCCGCTTGTGGCCGATCCAATGGGCTCAAAATCGTCCACTGGGTGATAGCTCAAATTTTTGTACATCGCCAAGTTGGTGGCGTGGCTGACGTGAATCATGAGCAAGCTGTAGCCATCTGGCTTGGACCTTGCCACTTTGGCGGTGCCGATGCTGCCCGAGGCACCTGCCGTGTTATCGACCACAATTTGTTGGCCCAAGATCTTTTGCATCGAGCCTGCAAACAAGCGCGTAATGGTGTCACCTGGTCCGCCAGCGGCGTAGGGCATCACCATGGTAATTGGCTTGCTGGGGTAGTCTTGCGCGGTGGCATGTCCGACCCAAACACTTCCCAATGCACACAAGGATAAAACCAGGGCTCTGCGAATGTGAGATTTAAGTTTCATGAATTTCGTCTCTGTTTGAGTTTTAAAAATAGGGGCGTGAATGCCCATCAAGCGAGCAAGCGTTTTCGAATGTCTGCGGGATCTAAAACTTCCAGCGGAAATGCACCTCCGCCTGGAATGCCGACTTGAGTGGCATTCAAAAGCATAGACACCATGACATAAGTGCCTGACAAAACGGTGAGATCAATGACCGCCTGCTCCCCCATCTTGCTCACGGCTTCTTGCCAAAGCGCATCGGGCACTCTGTGGTTCAAGCTCAGTTGAATGCAGTAGTCATAGACCAAGCGCTCATCGTCCGCCATGGTGGTCGGTCGTTTGCAGGCTTGAAGATCCTTCATGACCGCGTCGGACAAGCCGGCTTTTCTGGCAATGGTTTCGTGCGCCCACCACTCGTATTGCGCATTGGAGATGCGGGCTTGAATCAAAATGGCAAATTCATTGAGTCGCTTGTTGACCGTGGTTCGGAACCTTAGGTAATCCAAGAAGTCAAAGCACCTTCTGGCCATTTCAGGGCTGCGCAACAAAGCGTTGTAAGGCCCGCCAAGAGCAGCGCTCGATATTTTGAGAATGTCATCTGCCAAAGGCTTCACGGAAGCGGGCAGATCGTCGTAAGAGAGTTGGGGAAGTCGTTCGTTCATATCTAAATTTTAGGCACTCGTCGCATGGGCAATGGGAGGATAAACCCGATGTTCTAGGTGCTTGGAGTTGATTGTTTTGCTTCAAATCCAAAGCAGGGACGTCCATCTGAATTCATGACCTGAATACTGGGCAAAACTTGAGATTTGAAGCCAAGCAATTTGCACAAGTAGGGCATTTTGGGATCCCAACTGGTGGCAAAGTGCTTGCACCGCCAGCAATTCACTTGAGTCGAAGGAGGTGGAGAGGTTGCCACTGTATGTCTGTATAAATTGGATGCATCGCATCATAAAGAAAAACGCCACAGCAGGTGCAAATTGATCAAGCTCGGTTTGACAAAGAGCTGGTGGTTTAAGGCAAAATCACCTATTTGAAACTTATCTGAGAACAACATGCAACCATTTCACCTGGCATTTCCCGTCACATCCTTGGCCAAAGCCAGAGCCTTCTATGGTGATCTGTTGGGCTGCCCTGAGGGCCGCTCTAGTGATGAGTGGATCGATTTCAATTTTCATGGCCACCAAATTGTGGCTCACCTCAGTCCTTCAGAAGCAGGTCACCACAACACCAGCGCTGTAGATGGCGACAATGTGCCGGTGCGGCATTTTGGCTTGGTCATGGAAATGGGGCAGTGGGAAGCGCTTGCAGACAAATTGAAAAAGGCGGGTACCCAGTTTGTCATTGAACCGCACATTCGCTTTAAAGGCCAAGTCGGAGAGCAAGCCACCATGTTTTTCTTAGACCCCTGTGGCAATGCCGTGGAATTCAAAGCATTTGCAAATCCCGCCAGTTTGTTTGCCAAGTAGGCCGGTGCAGACACACCACTCAAATTACGTTCTTTCAATTTGAGTAGGCAGCCCGTTCAATGAAATTAAAAATGTCAGAAAAATCGCTGTTTGCGATTTTGTTGCGCTCTCCGTGGTGGTGGAGTTTTTTGATAGCCGCAGTGATGATGCTGCTCGCACGCGTGTTCTTGCCTGAGGCCTTTCGTGCTGTGGGAATGCTCAGTGCGTTGCCATTTGCTGTGCTTGCAATCATTGCCGCCTGGCGGCAGCGCGACAAGCCTTCGGCTGAGCGCTTAGCTTTGGCCTTGACCAACCTGGCCAGCATGTCATGGAAGCAATTTTTGCCAATCATGGAGCAAGCCTTTGCTCAGCAAGGCTTCAGTGTGACCCAATTGAACTTGAGCGCAGCAGACTTGCAGTTGGAAAAATCAGGCAGGATCACCTTGGTCAGTTGCAAACGTTGGAAGGCTGCTACCTTAGGGGTCGAAGTTTTACGTGATTTAAAACAACTGCAAGTCTCGCAAGACGCTGCATATGCTGCATGTATCAGTTTAAGTTTGCCCACCGGCGTGGCTCTTAAATATGCAAAAGCCAACGGCGTTCAATTGATCTGTCAAGACGAGCTGGCCTCGCTTTGCCTCAAAGTCATGAAAGACTAAAGGGAGCGCCTCAGCCCTCCAAAGCCCGCATGATGTGTGCGATGCAGTCATTGGTTTTGGGCGCATCGATCCAACGCATGATGCAAACCAGTTCGAGTTTTGGGTCTACCCATGTCACGGAAGAGCCAGCACCAAGTGCAAACCATGAACTGCGCGGTGCGTCTTTGAACAAAGCACCATCTTTGTTCAGCCAAATGAGGTAGCCGTAGTAGGGCGCCACATCACTTGGCTGTTGCATCATGGCCAGCCATTTGGCTGACAGAATTTGTGTGCCTTTGAAATTGCCATTGCCCATGAGCATCATGCCGATAAGGGCTTGGTCCAAGGCGGAAATAGAAACGCCACCACCCCAATGGCTTCCACCAGGAACCGACATCATGCGTTGCCCGTTGACATCGGTCCATCCTTGTTCGTAGCCAACCCATTGAAACTCATCTGTACAACCCAATGGCTTCCGGAAAAACTCTTCAAAGACTTCAGGCAGAGGACGCTTGAACAAATGCAACAAAGCCAAAGAGAGTTGGTTGATTCGAACATCGTTGTACTCAAACCTTGAGCCTGGCTCGCCTAGGGGCCTGGCATCACCCTTGATGCCGTCGGCTTTTCCGGGCTGGTAAGTCAACCAGCGGTAACGATCGACTTGTTCGGGAATGCCGAGGCATGTGCCTTCCCACTCACTGGTTTGTTGTAACAAATGTTGCCAAGTGATTTTGTTTAAACGTTCACCCTCAAAGCCAATACCGGGACATTTTTGAATCACAGGTTCGTGAACATCTGGCAGCAGCCCTTGATCAAAAGCGATGCCAGCCAGAAGGGCTAAATATGTTTTGGCCACGCTGAAGGTGAGGTCGGCCTTGTGGGGTTCACCCCATTCAGCCAACATCACATGCTTGTGAAAAAGAACCCCCGATACGGGCCCGCGATCATGCACTGGGCCATACAAGCGGTTGTAGGGCGCTGGATCTAACTCATGAATGCCCCAAGGCGGTGAAGTGTCGCGAGACCATGGTGTTTCACATTTTTCAATGAATTGAATAGCTTCTTGAAGTGCGGGCGACATATTGGGTGTAAGTTTCATGGTCTAGTTAGAAAAACAAAAAGTAGCCGTTGACCGTGCTCACAAATCCCAGCATCCCTAACAGCGTGCCGGCCCAATACAAAACAGGCATGGAAGCAACGATTGAAACTGAGAGTAAAACGATGGCTATTTGCAAAGCGCCTTCTGCATAATCAAACCAAGGGTCTTGTTGCATGGCGTGATCTCGTGTAGCTTCATGCGCTTTGGCTCTGGCCATCAATTCTTTTTTACCTTCTTTATTTTCCGGCTCAGACTCATAGCGATCAGCCGTTTTTTTGTAATCTTCAATTTTCTTTTCAAACAACGCCTTGGCGGCGGCGTTCATGTTGGGCTCGCGAGCGAGTTGTAACTCCAGATCGGCGGCTGCCAGTTTGAAAGACGTTTGACGAATGTTTTTGGCTTGGTAGAAAGCATAGGCATTGGCTGCCAAGATGTTTTCTTGGGTGGCTTCCTTCATGGCGTTGGAGCCGCCTAGGCTGGCAATGGCCAAGACCATGGCCAAGATGGAAATGGTGAGGGCAGAACGATTTTGATTTTTGTCGCCATGGGTTTTTTGCTCCATCAACTCGGTGGTGTCTTGGGCTTCCATATTTGATCCTGTAAATTTAAAATTGATTTGTGAACTTATGCCGCAGATTGGCACACATCTACCCATTGCCCTTGGGTTATTTTTAACATAAGTTCGGGACTGATGCGAACAGCGCTGTTGACAGAGCCTGCAGCTGGAATGACCTCTTCATAGATTTGAAGAGATACATCTAGATAAACGGGAAGGGCTTGCGCCAAGCCAAAAGGACACACGCCGCCAACTGGATGGCCAGTCAATTCAACCACCTCATCTAAGCCCAGCATCTTACCTTTGCCAAATGCGTCTTTGAATTTCTTGTGATCAATGCGTGCATCACCTTTGGCAACCACCAGCAGCACCCGATCGTCGTTCAGTCTGAACGCAAGTGTTTTTGCAATTTGGCCAGGTTCTACACCATGCGCTTCTGCGGCCAATGCCACTGTGGCGGTACTCACCTCGAGTTCAATGATCGGTAAATTCAGATCAAGTTGTTGAAAGAATGCTTTGACGGATTGAAGACTCATGACGGCGTGTGAATAAGAAGGCAAAATCAGAGCCTGAAGATAGCAGACTGCACAATGTGTTGCAGTTTTCAATTAATTAATTTTTCATTCAAAAATGTATTACGAACCTGGCGTTACCCCTCATGGCTTGCCCTATGATCCCTTCAAGTCTTGTGTCATTCCTAGGCCCATAGGATGGATTTCCACTGTGAACAGGGAGGGTCGGCACAACTTGGCCCCTTACAGCCAGTTTCAAAACATCACTTTCAATCCACCTATTGTGATGTTCTCGGCCAACCAAACCACACAGGGTATTCGCAAAGACTCTGTTCGCAATGCAGAAGAGACAGGCGAGTTCGTGTGGAACATGGCCACTTATGACTTAAGGCATGCGGTGAACCTCACAGCTGAAGAGTTGCCGCATGGCGTTGACGAGTTTGAGCATGCAAAGTTGCAAAAACTGCCATCCCGCAAGGTCAAGCCGATGAGAGTTGCAGGATCACCCATTCAGTTTGAATGCGTGTATTTGAATACCTTACGGTTTCCTGGTGAGCCGCCATTTGGCACGGCCGATGTGGTCTTTGGCAGGGTGGTCGCCATCCACATTGACGATGAAATGATCGATGGCAAGGGCATGCTCGATGTGCTCAAAATGAAACCATTGGCGCGCATGGGCTACTACGACTACACCTATGTAGACAACAAGTTTGAAATGATCATTGGCGGCGACAACAAAGCGCTTTTGGCTGGTTTAGAAGGCTCCCCTGACAAAGCCAAGAAGGCTTTTGGTTCATGAGCGAATCTCAGGCCGCGTTGCCGCCTGCCTTTCAAAAGCTGGCCATTTCCAATTTAATGGCGCAATCGGCTGAGCAATTGACCTTGGCGGCCGTACCCATCGTGGCCGTTTTGATGCTTGAAGCTGGCCCTGGGCAAATTGGTGTGATTGCCGCCGTTCAGTCCTTGCCTTTTTTATTGCTCTCCATCCCCTTGGGCTTGTTGGCCGATCGCATGTCTCGGAAAAAACTCATGCTCTTGTCAGAGGTCTTGCGCGTCTTTGCCTTGATGGTTCTGATTGCAGCCCTGATGGCCGATCAAATCAGTGTCACCTTGTTGGCTGTGGTCGGGTTTTTTGCAGCCGTTGGCACGGTAGGTTTCAGCGTCAGCGCGCCATCCTTGGTGCCCGCTTTGGTGGCCCGTGACAATTTGGCAAAGGCCAATGGGCGCTTGGAATTGGCCAGAAGCATGGCCTTTGCAGGTGGTCCCGCATTGGCCGGTGCCTTAATTGCTTGGATGGGCGCCTCCACCTCTTTTGTCTTGTCCTTGATGCTGTCTTTGGCGGCCGTTGGTTTCTTGAATCAAATTCAGGAGCCTGCCAGAGCCGCCGTGCCCGCCAGGCACCCCTGGCTAGAACTAAAGGACGGAGCTCATTTTGTGTGGCGCAGTAACTTGCTGAGACCCATCTTGTTCACTTCGGTGGCATGGAATATTTCATGGTTTGTTCTGCAAGCCATCTATGTGCCCTATGCCATACGCACTTTGGGCATGGATGCCAGTGCAGTGGGCCTCACACTTGCCTGCTATGGCGCAGGCATGATTTTGGGGTCATTGATGGCTTCCAAAATTGTGGCGCAAATGCGCTTTGGTCACGCTATTTTGCTGGGGCCGTTTTTCTCAGTGCTGGCCGCCTCTGTAATGGCGCTCACGCATTGGTGGCCATCGGCCACAGTGGCGGGCATCTCCTATTTCTTATTCGGTTTCGGCCCTATTATTTGGACCATCACCTCCACCACCCTAAGGCAAAGCGTCACGCCCAATGCACTCATGGGCCGTGTCACCGCCATCAATATCGTGACGGGTACCGGGGCAAGACCGCTAGGGGCACTGCTTGGCGGATTTGTGGGGGAGTTTGGGTCTGACCTAATGGGTTTGCTGGTGGTGGTTTTGGGATTTACAGTTCAGGCCATCATCATCAGCTGCTCGACAGTTCGCCATATTCAATCGGCTGAGCAAGAAGCTCAAAAATTAGAACTTTAAAGCCGAGGGTCACCAGTCGGCTAAATTTCCGTTGATGCTGGTGGAAGGCTCACTGGTCTTCGTTAGAAGAAAAATAATCGAATATCACCAAACTTAAGCCGCCCAATAAGATCAAGGTGATGTCAAGTTGCGGCAGTTTTAGGATGTAGGGCACCAAGAAGGCTGCCATCAAGAGCAGTCCGATGAGGCCAGTTACGCGTTGAAGAGATTTCATGTCATGTTCCTTTTGACAAATTCTGACACCAACCACCGCGAAGAGCGCAGCAATCGAGCGTCGTTTTGGTAGGCTCCCACAGCCTGAACGCCCAGGGGCAAACCATTCGATAAATTCAGCAATGGCAAGTTAACGCTGGGTAAGCCAGCAAAGCTCCAGACAGTTTGCATAATTGGGTTACCCGTACTGGCCAGGCCCAGAGGTGCAGTGCCTAATGCCGCAGGACACAAAATTGCATCGTAAGTTGCAAAGAACTCGTCAAATGCGTTCATGACGTGAAACATACGGTCTTTGGCAATCAAGTAATCCGTGCCCGAAATCGTCATAGATTTTTCGATACGTGCACGCAAGGGCTGGCTCAGTTGCTCCCTTTGATGTAGCCATTCTTTTTGCAGGCAAACGCTCAACTCAGTCTCGTTGATGGTAACCAACCAAGGGGCTACTTTTTTGACGATTTCTGGCAGTTGCACTGTTTCAATGCTTGAACCCATGTGAGCCACAAAAGCTTCGAAGGCCTCGCGTGCTTCGGGCTCGACTTCGTCCCACCACGGGGTTTTGACAAAGCAGAACTTGGGGGGCAAGAGTGGTTCTGTAATGGCTACATCGTAGAGCCTGCGAGGAGGGTGGCGTGCACTGGCACTGTCGTGACCATCATCACCGGAAAGTAATTCAGTGACTAAGGCTATGTCTTCTAGGGTACGTGCAAACACACCGACTTCATCAAGCGATGGCGACTGGTCTAGAACGCCGGTGCGGGGCAAGAGACCGCGAGAGGGTTTGAAAGCATAAACTCCACAAAAAGAAGCAGGTCTGATCAAGGAGCCATTTGTTTGTGTGCCCAAGGCAACAGGCACCATACCCGCGGCCACAGCAGCGGCAGAACCACTGGATGAGCCACCTGGGGTGTGTGCCAGGTTGTGTGGGTTGCAAGTAGGGCCAGGTTGGGTAGTGGCAAATTCGGTAGTTACAGTCTTTCCGAAAATGACTGCACCTGCAGCACGCAAACGGGCGACCACAGTGGCATCGCTGACTGAATAGCGCCCCGCATGAATGGGGCTGCCATACTCAGTTGGAAAATCCATCGTGTCAATGATGTCCTTGACCCCCACTGGAACGCCGTAAAGTGGACCTGGCAGATGTCCAGCTGCGCGTTCGCGCTGAAGCTTTTCTGCTTGAAAGGCCACAATACGATCGTCGCGGTGGGCAAACGCGTGTATGGACTGGTCAGTCGCATCTACAAAACGGCCGAGTTTGGCCGTGAACTCTTCCACTGTTTCCTGACCGCTTAACAAGTGCTCGCGCACTTCCAAAGCTGTGAGGTCAGACACATTTCTCATTGCCTCGGCCATTATTTCACTTTGAAGAAGTCAGGGTTGACCACCGACTCGTCATTGGGATCTCGCTCCATTTCCACGGCTTGATTGAAGAAATGGTCTGGCAAATAGGTCACCATCGCTGGAAAAACATAGGTCATGGCCAGGGTAAATAAAACCATGGCCACAAATGGCATGCAGCCCTTGAAAATGGTGGTCAATTGCAGATCCTTTGGTGCAACCCCCTTGAGGTAATAGGCCGACATCGCCATTGGAGGTGTTAAGAACGAAGTTTGCAAGTTAACTGCAATCAAGATGCCAAACAGAATTGGATCGACTCCGTATAAAGGCAACAATGGCAAGAAAATTGGCACAAAGATGATGATGATCTCGCTCCACTCCAGCGGCCAACCGAGCACAAAAATGATCAACTGCGAGAGAAGCAAAAATTGCAAGGTGGACAGGTTCATCGCCAGCATGAAGTCCTTGACCACATGCTCGCCTCCGAGGTACGAGAACACAGACGCAAAAGTGGCTGCACCCACAAACAGGAAACACACCATGGCCGAAGTTCGTGCCGTCAGGTAAACCGATTCACGCAGCCTCTGCCAAGTGAAGGCGCGGTAGACAATTGCCAAAATGATGCCGCCCAAAGCGCCCATGGCTGCTGCTTCGCTAGGTGTTGCCAAGCCAAGCAGGATGGAGCCCAAAACCGCCATGATGAGGGCAGCCAAAGGTACGAAGGCTTTGAATACCATCACGACGCTTTGCCAAACAGTGTATTGCTCCACGTCTTTTGGTTTGGGGCATAAAGCCGGATTAATTGTGGCGCGCACAATAATGTAAATAAGATAAAAAAGAGCCAGGGTGAAGCCCGGAATGATTGCCGCGGCATACAGCTTGACGACAGACACGCTGGCTGTGGCTGCGTAGACGATGAGCAATATAGACGGTGGGATCAAAATGCCTAGTGTGCCGCCAGCTGTGATGACGCCACTGGCAAGCTTCTGGTCATAACCTGCTTTGAGCATGGGAGGCAATGCGATCAGCCCCATTAAAGTAACGACGGCCCCCACGATACCAGTAGCAGTTGCAAAAAGAGCGCAAGTGACAAGCGCCGCCACAGCCATTGAACCAGGCAAAAACCTCAAACCAACTTGCAAGCTCAAAAAGAGCTTATCCAGAATGTTGGCACGCTCGATGATGTATCCCATGAAAAGGAAGAGGGGGATCGAAATGAGTACATCGTTGTTCATCACGCTGAAGGTGTTTTGCGTAAAGAGGTAGAGGATGCGGTTGTCCCAAAGCAATTGGTCCGGCGTGAAGTAGGCGTAGAAACCAAAGCCGATTCCCATGGCCATCAATGTAAAGGCAATGGGAAAGCCCAGAAAAATAAAAACGATGAAAAGCCCGAGCATGACAAGGGCGATGATGGGATCACTCATGCTGCTTCTTTCTGTGAGTGCTTCTGTATGAGGACTTGTTCCAGTTCTTCAACGTCGCCACTGCGAGACAACCATTCACCAGAACGGATGCACAACAGGCAGCGCATGACTTCGGCTGAACCGGCTATCAGCAAAGTGACACCCCCGACGAAAATGACCGACTTCAGGGGCCATACAGGCACACCAGCTGGGCTGTTGACGCTTGATTCAAGAATGCGGGCGCTTTCATAAGCGTATTGGCCGCCAGTGAATACCATGGCAAAGATGGCAGGAAAATAAAACAACAAGTACAAAGCCAAGTCGACCTTGGCCTGAGTGCGGCTGGACCATGTGCGATAAATGAAGTCGCCACGCACATGTGAGTTGCGTGAGACTGCGTAAGCGCCAGACATCATGAACAATGCACCGTACAACATGTAGCTCATGTCAAATGCCCAAACAGTCGGACTGTTGAGGACGTAGCGCATGAATACTTCAAAACAGGTGGATGCTGTCAGTATGAGCACACACCAAGAAAAAGAATGTCCAATGGACTTGCTAAGCAGGTCAATTCTGCGAATCCAGATTTCCATGACGCTGTACTCCTGATAAACAAAAACAAAGGCTGTCGGGCGGGGGCCCGAACAGCCTTATGGTGAAACGAAGACTTAGCGTGGTAGCTTGGTCTTTTGCACGTACTCGTATGCCATTCGATAGTCGGCTTCATTGGTAAAGTGATAAAAGCCCACACTGCGTGACCAAGCCTTGAAGGAGTCGTTCACTTCCTTGAACATGTCAACTTCTTTCTCAAGCTTGGCAGTAACCTTGTCCCAAGCGGCCAACTGGCCTTTGTAAACATCGGCGCTGGTGCGCGACACTTGCACTTTGTGCTTAACGATCAGTTCTTGCAAATCTTTTGAGTAGTTTTGGTGTGCCATAGCAGTAGAGGCGGTTGAGGCGGCTTCAGCTGCGAATTTCAAAATGGCTTTCAGGTCGGCAGGCAAGGCGTTGTACTTGTCCTTATTGAAGATAATTTCAAAGAACTCCTGTGCTTGGTGAAAAGAGCCCATGGAGTAGAACTTAGCAACGTCTTGCGCACCAAAGCGCATGTCGGCAGTAGGGTTGTTGAACTCAAACGCATCAATCACGCCACGCTGCATGGCTGGAACGATTTCGCCACCAGGCAATTGAGCAACGGCCATGCCCATTTCTTGCAACATGTCTGCAGCCAAGCCGATGGTGCGGTATTTAAAACCTTTGAGGTCTGCGGCCGTTTTAGGAGGGGTCTTTTTAAACCAACCCAGTGGCTGCGAGGGCATGGGGAAAGAGAAGAATCCAACAACGTTGAGATTCATCTTAGCCACCAACTTGTCCCACAGTTGTTGGCCGCCACCGGTGTGAATCCAACTCAGACCGATTTCAGGGGTGGCACCACTGACGGGGCCAGTACCGAACAAAGAAGCCACCTTCGACTTGCCATACCAATAGCCAGAAACGTGGTGACCTGCGTCGAGTACACCTTTGCTTACGGCATCAATGATTTCAAATGGCTTGACAACTGCACCTGCAGGCAAGTATTCGATTTTCATGCGGCCACCAGCCATTTCGTTAACACGAGAGACGTACAGCTGAGCCATTTCGCTGAAAATTTCATTGGTTCCCCAAGAACCTTGCATCTTGAAGATGATGGGAGCCTGGGCAACTGCAATCATGGGCGCACCCAATAATGGTGCTGCCACGGCAGCGGTTGCAGCCTTGCCGAAGAAGCGGCGACGGCTGGCCTCAGGTGCCAAGGATTGTGTGTCTTTATCGATCGTAGTCATGAAGTTTCCTGTTTAGCCATAAGTGAAAAAAAGGGTGTTATCTATTATGCTGAGAGTCAAATGGCATATCCTCTAGGGGATACCCTTGGATATGATTTTTACCAATTAAATATTAGAACGTTCCTTGAAAATTGCAACGAAAGGTCGTTGAAACAAGACTGGCTATTTTTAGATAGTTGGCTCATGTGCCATTCCATCTGCCAATTGGAGATGAATTGACAGAAATTTAAAAAGATTTTCAACTCTTGAGTTGACACCCAGACAATATTGGTGCGTGAACTAATTTGGTATTTCGGTGAGTCAGCCCCTGAATCTGTGGCCTAATATCGCCTTGAACTTTTTTTCCTGGAGCCACTGATGGGCAATAAGATTGTTACCGAAGCTGATCGCAAACACACACCGCCCTTGAAGGCATTGCCTGGCGTCACATTACCCACGTCTGGCCGAGGACAACGTGTCAGCTTAGAGCGCGGCGTTGGCACTCGCAGCAAAAAGAACCCTGGTAAGCGTGCCAAAAAGGGTGGTTGATGCCCAACTTCATTGAGCCCAGAGTTTTCACTTTGGATTCAACAAAAGCCCTCTCATGAGGGCTTTTTATTTTCAAAAAAGCTCAACTTGAAGGCACAATAGAGCTTTAGCCCCGGTGGTGAAATTGGTAGACACATCGGACTTAAAATCCGCCGCTTCGTTCATAGCGGGCGTGCCGGTTCGATTCCGGCCCGGGGCACCATCGACTAAGTAAACAGCCATGACATCCTTCAGCGCACCCTTTGAAATTCATGTTCATGGTGAAATCCTGTTGCGTGATGACGTGGACTTCAAGGCACTGCAAGAAGCCGCCAAGCCCCTTTGGAAATACGC
>CALAGS010000218.1 GCA_937891665.1 uncultured Burkholderiales bacterium
CTAAGGGCAGGATTTAGCCTACAAGGACCCACATGAACGCCACATTGCCACTGAGCGGAAGAACCGCAATAATTACCGGCGGGACTCGCAACATTGGAAGAGGTGTAGCACTTCACCTGGCCAAACTAGGCGCCAACGTTTGCATGAATAGCCGGCAAAAAGATGCTGACTCAGAAAAAACACTTGCTCTCATTGCCGAGTTCAATGGAAAAGCTTTTCACTTTCCTGCCAACATTGCCGATGAAGACAATGTGACTGAAATGGTCAAGCAAACTGTTGCGCAATATGGTGGCGTTGATATTTTTGTTCACTGCGCCGGCATACGAAGAGTCAACTCACTTTTAGAAACTTCCCTCAAGGAATGGCGTGAGGTGATGGGTACCAATTTAGATGCTGCTTTTCTTTGCAGCAAAGCAGTGGTACCCCACATGAAACCCAAGATGGGTCGCTTGGTTTATGTGTCGGGTGTTTCAGCATTTAGAGGCTCCAGCCACAGAGCTCACGTAGTAGCTTCTAAGGCTGGTTTGGTTGGCTTAGCCCGTTCGTTGGCCATTGAATTGGGTGAGCAACAGATTACGGTGAACTGCATTGCACCTGGCCCCATAGACACAGTCAGAGCCCCCGAAACTGGCAACATTCCACACCACCCCTACGGCATGGAAACCATGCTGGGACACAAAGGAGAAGCCCACGACATTGCAGCCATGGTTGGCTTTTTGGCCTCAGATGAAGGCAAGTTTATTACCGGCCAAGTCATGCACGTCAATGGCGGCATGCACTTTGGGTCATGAGAATAATTGGGGTCAGATCAACATTAATTTGGTCAATCAAAAGGGGAAGAGGCTAATGGGGGCTGACGATTTGTGGTACTCCACCATGAGGAAGCCCCCATTAGCCTCTTCTCCTTTAGATTGGAAATTAATGTTGATCTGACCCCAATTGTTGGCAAGGGTTTAGCAAACTTGTTAGCATACGGGGCTAAAAATACCAAAGGAGACCCCTCATGACCTCACGTCGCCAAATTCTTCAAGGCGCTGCAGCCCTTGGCGTTGCAAGCCTTGCACCCGCCATTCACGCACAAGCCAAACCCGTGCGAATCGGCTACTCCATGGCCCGTACAGGCCCATGGACTGGCGGCGCACAAGTTAGCCAAGAACCCAACTACCTCTTGTGGGCAGAGCAAGTCAATGCAGCAGGTGGCCTGGATGTCAAGGGCGTCAAACGTCCAATCGAACTCATCAGCTCCGACGACCGCAGCGACGTTGAAACCTGCGTTCGCACCTACGAAAAACTCATGGGCTCAGACAAGGTCGACTTGGTCTTAGCACCTTGGGGCAGCAACGCCAACTTTGCGGTAGCCCCCTTGGCCAACCGTTTTGGCTATCCATTTTTAGCGCCCACCGCCCTCAGCAGAAAATTGATCGAGATGAAGTTGCCCTACTTCTTCTTGTTGCTGCAACAACCCCAGCCCATGACCACCGCTTTGGTCGACATGTTCAAGGCCAATGGCGTTAAAACCATCGCCTGCATTTATGTTGACGACTTGTTTGGTTTGGAAAACTACGCAGCACTGAAAGTTGCGCTCCAAGGCAGCGGCATACAAATGATTGAAGAGAAAAGCTACCCAAGCGGTGTCAAAGATTTATCGCCTGTGTTGCGTGCCATCAAAGATAAAAACCCCGACGCATTCGTGGGTTTCACTTACCCACCCGACACCATCTTGGCCAGCAAGCAGGCCAAGGAAGTGGGCTTTAACCCTAAGTTCTTCTACGCTTCTGTAGGCACCGCCTTCCAGCTGTACCGCAATGTCATGACCCCCGCCGGCGCAGAAGGCGTGATGGGCATGGGCTCTTGGAACGCCAAAACCAGTCCTGGTGCCAAGGCCTACTTTGATGCGCACGTCAAAAAGTTTCCTGGCAAAGAACCCGATCGCTGGGCCAGCGGCCACACATGGGCCGGCCTAGAAATCTTAACGGCTGGCGTGAAGCAAGTCGGCTTGGACCGCAAAGCTTTGCGCGACTACATTGCCAACACCAATCACAAAACCATCATTGGCGATGTGAAGTTCACAGGCAGCGAGAACACAGCCACACCCGGTACAGTGAGCCAATGGCAAAACGGTGAGTTTGAAGTTGTCTGGCCATCCAAACTCGCTACTGCCAAAATCAATCCAAACAAACCAGCTTGGAAATGACGCGTGTCTGCTACCGCTTGGATTGAGCTGATTTTCAGCGGGCTCATTACAGGCGGCATTTATGCGTTGGTTGCGCTAGGGCTGAATTTGCAATACGGCCTGATGCGCATTCTGAACATTGCGCATGGCGAATTCTTGATGCTGGGTGCCTACCTCACCTGGATGGTGCAAACCAGCTTCGGAATTTCGCCGCTCCTGATGATTCCCGTTTCTTTTGTGGTTCTCATGGGCCTAGGCTTGGTCATTCATTGGCTGTGCTTTAGACGCCTCACGGCCACCTCACCCAACATTGACATCTTCGAGGCGCGAGGCTTGATGGTGGCTTTTGGCTTGATGTTCCTGATCCAAAACTTGGTCTCTTCCATTTGGGGCGGCGAGCTTCGGGGATATGACTACATGGCAGATCCGGTCGTTATGGGCGGAGCGCAATTTGCAGGCAATAAATTGCTTGTGTTTGCCATGGCCTTGATTTTCAGCTTGGGCTTGATGGTGTTGCTGCGAAAAACTTTGTTGGGCAAAGGTGTGCGCGCACTCATGCAATCTCAAGTGGGTGCGCAATTGGTAGGCATCAACACGCGTACGTTGCACCCTTTGATGTTTGGCATTGGCTTAGGGCTTTCTGGTTTGGCTGGTTGCTTGTTGTCCATGGCCTACACCATCTCGCCTGCCATGGGGGAGCCTTATACCGTCACAGCTTTGATTGTGATCACGCTTGGCGGCTTTGGCAGCATGGGGGGCGCGCTGGCAGGCGGCTTGTTGCTGGGTGTGATCGAGGCATTTGGCATGCACTTTACCAACCCCTCGCTCAAAGCACTTTTGTCCTACGTCGTTTTCATTGGCGTGCTGTTGTTTCGTCCTAAAGGCTTGTTTAGCAAATGAATTCCAACGCAAACCTTTGGCGAGATGTCCTGGTGCTCTTCGGACTCACCGGATGGGCTTTGGCTTTGCCAAGCTATGGCAGTGAATTTGCCCTCTCCATGGCACTCACCTGCTTGATGTATGTGGCTTTATCCACCAGCTGGGGCTTCTTTTGTGGCAGCTCACGCTATTTGTCTTTGGCCACATCGGCATTTTTTGGATTGGGTGCCTACACCACTGCCATGAACTTGGACACCATGCCATGGGCCAGTGCCATTGCATTGGGCTCGGGCATTGCAGCAGCCGTAGCCGTTGTCATGGGACTGGCCGTTTTGCATTTGCGCGGCACCTACTTTGCGGTACTCACATTTGGCATGGCCGAACTCATCAGACACGCCATCAGCTATTACGAAAAATCTGTGCATGGCACCGTGGGCCGCGTGCTGACTACAGTGCCCGAGATGAGTACCATTTATCACACCGTATTGCTGCTGGCTGTGATCACTGTGGCACTTTCTATTTTTCTACGTCGCACGCGATTTGGCTTGGCCTTGCTAGGCATTGGGGGCGATGAACAACGCGCGCAAACTTTGGGCGTGAACACACGCTGGGTGAAGGTGGCAGGCTTTGCATTTACAGCGGCAGTGGCGGGCGGCGTAGGTGCTGCCATGGCCGTACGCTGGACCTACATCGACCCGCACACTGCATTCAATCCGTTCATTGGTTTTCAAACAGTGTTGATTGCACTCATTGGCGGCGCCATGACTTTGTGGGGCCCGCTCATTGCAGCCATTGTGTTCAGTATCTTGGCTGAAACGCTGCGCTTGCAAGCACCTCAAATTTACATGATGACTTTAGGTCTCTTGCTCATTTTGAGTGTGTTGTATTTACCGGGCGGCTTAGCCTCGATGCGCTGGCAAACCTTCAAAGACTGGTACCTCGACATGCGTCAGTGGTACAAGGACACGCGGTACATATTGAGCGGCGACAAAGCCCGCGACAAGCAACGCGCCAAGGAGAGACGAATTGTCGGCCTCTGAAAACTATTTGCTTCAAGCGAAAGATGTGACCGTGCGCTTTGGCGGCTTAACCGCTGTAGACGCTGTCAGCATGAACATCGCTGGTGGCGAACTTGTGGGCATCATGGGGCCGAATGGCGCTGGCAAGACCACCTTCTTCAATGCTATCTCTGGCGTCACGCCTCTTACTTCTGGCCAGCTCAAAGTGGACGGAAGGTCATTGACGGGCGCTTTGCCGCACCAGTTTGCCAAACGCGGCCTGGCCCGAACTTTTCAAACACCGCGTGTGTTCAGCGACTTGCCCGTGAGCGAGAACATTCGGTTTGGCTTGATGTTTGCCGGACGCAGGCCGCGCAAGTATGTGTTTTGGGGTGAAGAAAAAGACGTGCCTTGGGCACTGCGTGATACCGCCAGCATTTTGTCGGTCATTGGTTTGTCAGAGTTGGCAGACCTGCCCGCCGGGGCCATTACGCCTTCGCAGCAACGCGTTTTAGAAATTGGCATGGCCTTGTCAACACGCCCGCGCATTTTGCTGTTAGACGAAGTGGCTGCAGGCCTGACTGAAATTGAAGTGGAAGAAATGGCTCGCCTCATCAGACGTTTGCGCGATGAGTTAGACCTCTCTGTCATTTGGATTGAGCACGCCGTGAAAGTGTTGCTCAAGCATGTTGAACGTGTCATTGTGCTCAACCAAGGCAAGATGATTGCCGATGGCAAACCATCAGACGTGGTGCGCAACAAAGAAGTGATTGAAGCTTATTTGGGCGATGAAATGGTGAACGATTCGGAGGGTCTCACATGATGTGGTATCGCCCTCAAGCGTTTGTTCTGGGTGGCTCGGGCAAAGCACAATTACGCGTGCGTGGATTGAGCGCTGGCTACGGTCCGTTTGAAGTGATTCGCCAACTCAACTTCGATGTACTGCCTGGTCTCACTGTGATTTTGGGTCCCAATGGTGCAGGCAAAACCACTTTGCTGCGAGCCTTGTCCGGACAAATTCCAATGCGCGGCGAGGTGCTGCTAGACGGCGAAGACCTTCCCGAAAAAGCCCACGAAATTGTAAAAGCCGGCATGGCCTTGGTGCCTGAAGGCCGTCAATTGTTCCCGCAAATGACCGTGCTTGAAAATTTAGAGCTGGGTGGCTGGCTGCAAAAACCAAACATCCGCCAAGAGCGCTTGGAAATGGTTCTGCAAGACTTTCCCAAACTGCGTGAACGCGCCACTCAATTGGCCGGCACCATGAGCGGTGGCGAACAACAAATGGTGGCCATTGCTCGTGCCATGATGTCTGCCCCCCGCTTGCTCATGCTGGACGAACCTTCGCTTGGATTAGCACCGCGCATGGTCGATGAATTGCTGGCCATGACCAGACGCATTGCAGACCAAGGCACCACCGTGCTAATGGTGGAGCAAAACGTACGCAAAGCCTTGGCAGTGGCCGACCGCGGCTATGTGATTGAGCGCGGCGTGTTGGTAGCGCATGGCTCATCCAAGTTGCTGGCTCGTTCCTCTGTCATTCAAGAAGCCTATTTGGGCGCTGCCGCCAGCGACACACGCACTGCTTCGCAAGCGCTAGAAAAAACTGTGCGTTCAACTTAATTTTTAAAGATCTCTAGGAGACTCTCCATGTCTGACATGTCCATGCTCATCAACGGCCTCAAAGTAAGCGCCGAGAACAACGCCACTTTTGAGCGTCGCAACCCACTCGATGGCACCGTGGCCACGCGAGCACCTGCGGCCTCCCCTGCCGATGCTATTTTGGCGGTGGAAGCGGCTGCTGAAGCATTTAAAACTTGGTGCGATGTAGGTCCGAACGAAAGACGCGCCTTGCTTTTGAAAGCAGCCGACAAGCTGGAAGCCAAAACACCTGAGTTCATTAAAGCTGTGCCCGAAGAAACGGGTGCTACGGGCATGTGGGCTGGCTTCAATGTGTTCTTGGCGGCCGGCATGATTAGAGAAGCCGCATCTCTCACAACACAAGTATCGGGCGAGGTCATCCCCTCCGATGTGCCAGGCAATTTGGCCATGGGCATTCGCCAACCCGCTGGCGTCATTTTAGGAATCGCACCCTGGAATGCACCCGTTATTTTGGGCGTACGTGCCATCGCCACACCCTTGGCCTGCGGCAACACCGTTATTTTGAAGGGCTCAGAAAATTGCCCCAAAACACATCAACTGATTGTGGAAGCGTTTCAAGAAGCCGGCTTCCCGCCAGGCGTTGTGAACTACATCACCAATGCGCCCGCCGACGCTGCGTCGGTGGTTGAGGCCATCGTGGCTCACCCCGCAGTGAGGCGCGTCAACTTCACGGGCTCAACCAAAGTGGGCAAACTCCTTGCGCTCACTTGCGCCAAGTATTTGAAACCTGTGATCTTGGAATTGGGCGGCAAAGCGCCCATGGTGATCTTGGACGACGCCGACATTGACGATGCAGTCAACGCGGCAACCTTCGGCAGCTTTGCAAACAGTGGCCAAATTTGCATGAGCACCGAGCGCATTGTGGTGGACGAAAAAATTGCCGATGAGTTTGTCAAACGCTTTGCCAACAAAGCCAAAAACCTGCCCTTGGGCGACCCCCGCAAACCCGAGCCAGTGGTGCTGGGCAGTGTCATTGGCATGAACACCGTGTCGCATTGCAACGACCTGATTGATGATGCCATTTCTAAAGGCGCCAAACTGGTGTGCGGCGGCAAATCAACTGACACCCTCATGCCCGCCACCCTGCTAGACCATGTCACACCCGCCATGCGCATTTACCGCGAAGAAAGTTTTGCGCCTGTCAAAGCGATTGTGCGTGTGAAGGGTGTAGAAGAAGCCATTGCCTGCGCCAATGACAACGAATACGGTTTGTCATCCTCTGTGTTTGGCCGCGACATTGCCCGTGCCTACAACGTGGCCCGCAAAATCGACTCAGGCATTTGCCACGTCAACGGCCCCACCGTCCACGACGAAGCCCAAATGCCTTTTGGCGGCGTAAAAGGCAGTGGCTACGGCCGCTTTGGCGGCAAGGCCGGCATCAACGAGTTCACCGAACTCCGTTGGATCACCATCCAAACCACCCCCCGCCAGTATCCGTTTTAATAATTGGGGTCAGATCAACATTAATTTGGTCAATCAAAGGGGATAAAGGCTAAGGGGTAAA
>CALAGS010000219.1 GCA_937891665.1 uncultured Burkholderiales bacterium
GGTAATTGCATGAACTCCAATAGTATAGTTGGCGTATTGGCAATCCTAAATAGACAAACTTTGAACCCCTCTGACCCTACTGATCTTTCTGACCTTTTTGCAGCAGTCAGCCTTCAAGACGCAGAAATCACAGCGCCTGTGGGCAGGTGTTTTGCTTTGGTGCCTTGCGCGGGTTCGGGCTCGCGAGCTGGAACTGTCATGCCCAAACAATACGAGTTGATTGCGGGTCAAAGCATGGTGATGCACACCTTGACGGCTTTGCAGTCGGTCGACAGACTTGAAAAAATTGTGGTGGTGGTGTCGCCCACAGATTCGCATGTGTGGCCTGAGTCAACAGTGAAACTCATTCAA
Source organism: uncultured Burkholderiales bacterium (assembly GCA_937891665.1). Lineage (GTDB taxonomy): Bacteria > Pseudomonadota > Gammaproteobacteria > Burkholderiales > Burkholderiaceae_C > Limnohabitans_A. The sequence continues at coordinate 352 of CALAGS010000219.1, forward strand.
TGCGGTGGTGCCACTCGCGCCGAGTCGGTGTTCAATGGACTCACCCAGCTGCTGGCGGACGGTGTCAAAAATTTAGAAGGTGTTCAATCTGACGATTGGATTTTGGTGCACGATGCAGCGCGTTGTCTCATTACCGATTTCGAAATTAACCGCTTGATCGATGCCTGCTTGGACGATGAAGTCGGCGGCTTGTTGGCCTTGCCATTGCCCGATACCTTAAAGGCTTCAGTCAATGGCCGGGTGAGCGAAACATTGCCGCGCCAAGACAAATGGTTGGCGCAAACGCCCCAAATGTTCAGGGCTGGGCAATTGCAAGCAGCCTTGGCAGCCAAGGCTGCTGATAATTTCGAGGGCATTACCGATGAAGCCAGCGCCATGGAGATGGCTGGGTTTGCGCCCAAGTTGGTGGTGGGCAGTCCGCACAATTTCAAAGTGACCTATCCGCCAGATTTTGCATTGGCAGAAGATTTGCTAAGGAGCAGAGCATGAACATTCGAGTAGGCGAAGGCTGGGACACACATGCCTTGGTGGCAGGTCGTCCTTTGATGCTGGGCGGCGTGCAAATTCCCCACGACAAAGGCTTGTTAGGTCACTCCGACGCAGATGTGTTGTTGCATGCCATTACCGATGCATTGCTCGGTGCTGCAGGCTTGGGCGACATTGGCCAGCACTTTCCAGACACCGATGCCACTTACAAAGGCGCTGACTCCGTCATGCTTTTGAAAAAAGCTTATGAGCATGTCAAACATTTAGGCTGGCACTTGGGCAATGTCGATTGCACCATCATTGCGCAAGCGCCCAAGTTGTCACCGCATCGCTCAGACATTCGGTCTTCCATTGCCAAAGCTTTGGGCGTGCCAGAATCGTTTGTGAATGTGAAAGCCAAAACGGCTGAAAAAATGGGCCCCGTGGGTGAAGGCCTGAGCATGGAAGCCAGGGCTGTGGTGTTAATTCACAAGCCCTGAGTTTTTACTGAGCGGCCCAGCCGCCGTCCATGTTCCAGGCCACGCCGCGAATGTTGTTGCCAGCGGCAGAGCAGAAGAACACAGCCAAGTCACCCAACTCTTCAGGCGTGGTGAATTGCATGGAAGGCTCTTTCTCGCCCAACAACAATTCAGTGGCCGCTTGGTTGGTGAGGCCCAAGGTTTCTGCTTTGGCGTCCACTTGTTTTTGCACCAAAGGTGTGAGCACCCAGCCTGGGCAAATGGCGTTGCACGTGATGCCAGACTTGGCGTTTTCCAATGCAGTGACTTTGGTCAAGCCCACAATGCCGTGCTTGGCCGCCACATAGGCTGACTTTTCGGCAGAGCCCACCAAGCCATGTACCGATGCCACATTGATGATGCGGCCCCAGTTGGCCTTTTGCATGGCAGGCAACACAGCGCGTGAAGCATGAAAAGCGCTAGACAGATTGATGGCAATGATGGCATCCCAACGCTCAATCGGAAAATTTTCGACGCGGGCCACATGCTGAATGCCAGCGTTGTTCACCAAAATATCGACGCTGCCAAATTTCTCTTGGGCAAACTTCACCATGGCTTCAATTTCGGGGGGCTTGCTCATGTCGGCACCGTGATAGGCCACTTTGGCGCCTAACGCCGCAATTTCAGCCTCAGGTCCGGCATGGTCGCCAAAGCCATTCAAAACAATGTTGGCGCCTTGCTTGGCCAGTGCCTTGGCGATGCCTAAGCCAATGCCGCTGGTTGAGCCGGTCACGAGTGCAGTTTTGCCTTTCAGCATGGTGGTTCTCCGAATGAATTACGATGTGCAAAGCTGAATTATGGCGCGTCAATGACATAGAGAACTGACGGCCCCACTCTAAATTTAGAATTGAACCCACTTATGTTCGAGCCCATCCTTGATTTTGTTGCATGCCCCGACCCTCAGGGCACCCACCGCATGGCCTACTGGTCTTGGGGCGAAAAATCGGCTGCGCATGTGGTGTTTTGTGTCCACGGCTTAACCCGCCAAGGCCGCGATTTTGATTTGTTGGCCCAAGCCCTGGTTGCATCTGCCAAAGAGGCTAGTTTGCCCGATATTAGAGTCATTTGCCCCGATGTCGTGGGGCGCGGCAAAAGCGATTGGCTGCAAGACCCCTTGGGTTATCAATTTCCTCAATATGCAGCTGACATGGCTGTGCTGCTGCAAAGCTTGAACACACAGCGGGCGATTGAGCGCTTAGATTGGGTGGGCACCAGCATGGGTGGTGTGATCGGGATGTTGTTGTCAGCACAAAAATTACCAGTCCCTGTACAACGTTTGGTTTTGAACGACATCGGACCGCCCGTATCGTGGAAGTCAATTTTGAACATGAAGACCTATGTGGGCGAGGTGGGCAAGTTTCAAACGGTGCAAGACGCGGCCAATGCCATGTGGCAAATTTCCAAATCTTTTGGGCCTCATACCTCTGATGAGTGGTTGGCTTTGTCTCAAAACATGGTGCGGCATTTGGAAGACGGCACATATTGCTTGCATTATGACCCGCAACTCAAAGTGCCTATTCGCGCGCTTACTGAAGAGCAAGCCAAGGCCGGTGAAGCCACGTTGTGGCAAATTTACGATTTGATTCAGTGCCCCACATTGCTTATTCGCGGTGCTGAATCGGAGTTGCTAAGCGCTGCCGCTGCCCTAGAAATGACCCAACGCGGTGCCCGCGCCCAAGTGGCCACATTGCCAGGTGTGGGCCATGCACCTACCCTGACGCACCAAGATCAAATTGACATCGTTCTGCAGTTTTTAGGTTTGCCTGCATGAGTGCAGAGCTTGAAGATGTGCTGGTTCGCGCAAGAGCGTTTGCCGAACCCTTTTTGTCGAGTGAATATCTAGACACCGGCGAGAACATGCTTGAGCATGCCGATGCCGTGGCCTCTATTTTGGACACCATGAGCAGCGGCAATGATGTGAAGGCCGCCAGCTATTTGGTGTATGCCTGCCCTCACTTAAGCCGGCCCCGAGAAGTGATTGCCAAAACATTTGGCGATGAGTTTGCATCCTTGGCGGTTGAGACCAACAAGCTGGTGGAAGTGCAACGTATCTCACGCACAGCCGCATCGTCTGCGCAACTTCAAGACGATCCGCGTACCCAGACAGAGAACGTGCGCAAAATGCTGTTGGCTTTTAGCAAAGATTTGCGCGTGATCATGTTGCGATTGGCATCGCGTTTACAAACGCTTCGGTATTTTGCAAGTGTCAAAAAAGAAGTGCCTGCAGTATTGGCCAAAGAGTCTTTACAGGTGTTTGCGCCTTTGGCCAATCGCTTGGGTATTTGGGAAATTAAATGGGAGTTGGAAGATTTATCCTTTCGGTTTTTAGAGCCCGATACCTACAAACAAATCGCCAAACTGCTGCATGAAAAGCGTGCCGAGCGCGAGCACAATATGCATGATTTGCAGCAGCAGTTGCAAATTGAATTGGCTGAACAAAACGTACATGCTTCAGTGCAGGGTCGGCCTAAACACATCTACAGCATTGTGAAAAAAATGCGCGGCAAGTCGCTTGATTTTTCTCAGGTGTTTGACATTCGTGCCATGCGCGTCATTGTGTCCAATGTGGCCGATTGTTATGAGGCGCTCAGTTGGGTGCACTCGCGCTATGTGCCTATCACTTCTGAGTTTGACGACTACATTGCCAAACCCAAGTCCAACGGCTATCAGTCTTTGCACACCGTGGTGCGGGACGACCAGGCTCGGCCTATTGAAATTCAAATTCGAACGCAAACCATGCACGACCATGCAGAGCATGGGGTGGCCGCGCACTGGGCTTACAAAGAAGCCGGCGCAAAAGGTTATGTGGGCGTGAGTGCCAACAGCGACTACGACGCCAAGATTGCTGTGCTGCGGCAGTTGCTGGCTTGGGAAAGGGAGATGTCGACAGAGGCTTCTGGCGTTATTAGTCAGGCGGGCGTTGATAGCTCCAAAACTGCGAGCAAAGAAGCTGACGCCTTGTTTGAAGATCGCATTTACGTACTCACCCCCAATGCAGCCATTGTGGAATTGCCCAAAGGCGCCACCCCCATTGATTTTGCATACACCGTGCACACTAATTTGGGCCACAGATGCCGCGGTGCCAAAGCCGATGGCGTGATGATTCCGTTGAACACGCCCTTGCAAAACGGGCAGACCGTCGAAATTTCAACTGTCAAAGAAGGGGCCCCCTCACGCGATTGGATGAACGCTGAGTTGGGCTTCTTGGTCAGCCATCGCGCGCGCTCTAAAGTCAAGGCTTGGTTTAATGCCCAAATTACGCACGAGAGCATTGCCAAAGGCCGAGAGGCTGTTGAAAAGCTTTTGCAGCGCGAAGGAAAAACCGCCGTTAAATTAGAAGACTTGGCTTCAGACTTGGGATTCAAATCTGCAGAGGCACTGTTTGAAATTGTGGGCAAAGACGAATATTCGCTGCGCAACATTGAAGTGTTTTTGCGCCCGCCTGAACCCGTCATGCAGCCCGATGATTTTGTGCTGCTTAAAAAATCTCGCGCTGTACCACCCAAATCGCAGTCGGGTGTTTTGGTGGTCGGGGTCGATTCTTTGTTAACTCAATTGTCCAAATGCTGCCGCCCAGCACCGCCCGACCCAATCAGTGGGTATGTGACCCGAGGCAAGGGTGTGAGCATTCACAGAGACGACTGCCGCAACTTTCAGTCCCTGGTCGCCAGAAATGGCGAAAGAGTGATCGAAGTGCGTTGGGGCATTCAAAAGCCTGGCGAAACTTTGTTGTATCCGGTCGAGGTTTCTATAGAAGCCTCCGACAGGCAGGGTTTACTCAGAGATATTTCTGAAGTTTTCGCCAAGGAAAAAATGAACGTGGTGGGGGTTCAGAGCCAGTCGGTCAAGGGCACAGCCTGGATGACCTTTACGGTGGAAGTGTCTGATGCTTCACTCTTAAAGAAGGTGATGCAGACTGTTAAGTCGGTGGTTGGCGTGGGCAGGGTGAAGCGGAATTAGGTGGCTTGGGTAGGCTTAAAGGGGCCATTTTTTGATGCTACAATGCGGGCTGAATTTGTAGGCGCGTAGCTCAGCTGGTTAGAGCACCACCTTGACATGGTGGGGGTCGTTGGTTCGAGTCCAATCGCGCCTACCAACATCTTCAGTTAAATCAAGCATCTCTTTGAAGATGCTTTTTTTTCGCCAAAACAATTGGGGTCAGATCAACATTAATTTCCAATCTGTGGGGGCAGAGGCTAATGGGGGGCTGACGATTTGTGGTACCCCACCATGAGGAAGCCCCCCATTAGCCTCTGCCCCTTTTGATTGACCAAATTAATGTTGATCTGACCCCAATTGCTCACTCCAACTCTTGGAGTAAGCGAGATACTTCTTCCATTCGCTTCAAGGGGTCTTGCTCGCTAAGCAGTTGCAGTTTAATTAGGGCACTGATGGGCAAGGCCTCAGCAAATCGGTTGGCCAACCATCCGCATTGATCCAAAAGGTAAGGCGCAAAAATAGGCAGCTTGTCGATCACGCCTTGTTTCTGTGCAGACGCAATCA
>CALAGS010000220.1 GCA_937891665.1 uncultured Burkholderiales bacterium
TTAGATTTGGTGGAGTGGCAGTTGCGTGTGGCCAGTGGTGAGCCTCTGCCGCTCAAGCAAGACCAAATCAAATTAACAGGCCACGCTATAGAAGCTCGCATTTGCGCTGAAACCCCCGACAACAATTTCTTGCCAGCTACAGGCCATTTGCAGGTCTACAAAAAGCCTGCTCACACGGCTTTCGAGAGAGGCACCGTGCGATTTGACGATGGTGTGAGGCAAGGCGACACCATCAGTCCTTATTACGACTCTATGGTGGCCAAGCTTATTGTGCATGGCGATACGCGCGAGCAAGCCTTGGCCTTGCTCGACCAAGCCTTGGCGCAAACGCAAGTGGTGGGTTTGTCTACCAACGTGCAGTTTTTAAGGCATGTGGTGCACAGTGCTTCTTTTGCAGAAGCGCGCTTAGACACGGCGCTTATTCCGCGGGAAGCCGATGTGTTGTTCAACCAAGAGAAGGTAGGCTTGAATGTGGCTGCTGCTGCGGTGGTGGCTCACACACTGCATCAAGAAAATGCCAAACAAGGCCATGACCCGTTTAGCAAAAGTGATGGATGGCAATCGCATGCTGAAACGACCCGCAGGTTCCCCTTGGAGTTTGCGGGTGAGACTCACACGGCTTGGTTGCACTATGGTCACAACGGTGCCATGCAGCTCACATGGGGTGATGCTGCAGGGCCGGGTGCAATAGGCCCGCAAGATGAATTTAGTTTTGCCACTGCTGATCAAAGCCCCGTAACAGGCCACCCCACATCCCAATCACTGAACGTCACATGGCAAGGCCAGCGCGTGACCAGCGAAGTGGTTCTGCAAGATGGCAAACCCGGTCAGCCCGCCGAGTTGGCGCACGTGTTCACTCAAGCAGGTGCTACGCGCATTCGAATCGTTCATCCTTTGGCCCATGCAGAAGGTGCGCAAGACGAAAAGGGCCGTCTTACAGCACCCATGCCCGGCAAGGTGGTTTCCTTCGCGGTCAAAGTGGGCGATAAGGTCAAGGCTGGCCAAAGCCTGGCCGTCATGGAGGCCATGAAAATGGAGCACACCATTGCAGCCCCCAAAGATGGCGAAGTGACAGAGTTGCTGTATGCGCCGGGCGATCAAATTGCAGAGGGAGCAGAGTTGCTCAAGCTTGCGTAAACTACACGCTATGAAAATCGTTTTTTGTTGCACCCATACCAAAGCAGAACCTTGGCTAGAGGGTTTTAGACAGGCCTTGCCTGGCGTAGACATTTGGGAGTGGCAAGCCACCCCAGAAGGACAAGCCCCCAAGCTGGCCGACCATGCCGTGGTGTGGTCACCGCCCCAAAGCTTCATTGACGAACAAACCCAATTGCAAAACTTGTTCAACATTGGCGCAGGCGTAGACGCTTTGTTGAAACTCAACTTACCAAGCAGCTTGAACATCGTGCGATTGAACGACGCCGGCATGTCGGTCCAAATGGCGGAGTATGTGTGCCATGCCGTCATTCGTTATTTCCGCGAATTCAA
>CALAGS010000221.1 GCA_937891665.1 uncultured Burkholderiales bacterium
ACATTTAAAAGGAGCTCGCCATGGACGCTAGCATGTGGGTCGCCAAAACTGGCTTGGATGCGCAACAAACGCGCATGAATGTGATTTCCAATAACTTGGCCAACGTCAATACAACGGGTTTCAAACGCGACCGCGCTGTGTTTGAAGACTTGCTGTATCAAAACATTCGCCAAGCTGGCGGCCAAACTGGCGCCAACACCCAAGCTCCAACAGGCTTGATGCTAGGTACCGGTGTGCGTGTGGTTGCTACAGAAAAGCAATACGCCCAAGGCAACATGGTGAATACGCAAAATCCATTGGACATTGCAATTACTGGTGAAGGCTTTTTTCAAATTGCACAACCCGATGGCACCATTTCTTACACACGTGATGGTAACTTTAAGCTTTCCAACACTGGCCAAATTGTGACGGCTTCAGGCGCATTGTTGCAGCCTGCCATTACCATCCCCAATACGGCCTCTAGCGTTACCTTTGGCCGCGATGGCACAGTGTCCATTGAACTGGCTGCTGGCGGATCTCAGGTAATTGGTCAGATTCAGTTGGCACGTTTTGTCAACCCAAGTGGCTTAGAAGCCAAAGGACAAAATCTATTAAAAGAAACGCCTGCATCTGGCGCACCCCAAATATTGCAGCCTGGTGTCACAGGCGCTGGCACGCTCATGCAAGGCACCTTAGAAGCTTCCAACGTGAACGTTGTTGAAGAAATGGTCAACATGATTGAGACCCAACGTGCTTACGAAATTAACTCTAAAGCAATTTCTGCTGTAGACGGCATGCTGAAGTTCATTAACAACAATCTCTAATTTTTACCATGCTGAACTTAAACGCAAACACTAAGCCCTTGGCCCGTTCACTCACCAGACCTTGGCTTATCATCCTTGGCGTTGCCTTTTGTGCAGCCAATATGACAGCCTGTACCAGTGTCTCACCTTCGCAAGCAATGACACATTCGCCACAATTTGAACCTGTCTACCCCATTCAAAATGTTCGCGAAACCATGGCGACTGGCGCTATCTATGTAGGCCGCCAAAGCGACAGTTGGTTTGGCAAAGGTCGCAATTTTCAAGTGGGCGATGTGATCACGGTCTTGCTCAATGAATCGACTCAAGCAGCTCGCACTCAAAACGGCACCATCACCCGCGACTCTAAGAACACCCTCGTTCCAACAGGCCTGCAAAACTATGGCGCTGGTTTGGGTGGCTTGATGAAAGGCATCAATATGACTGGTGGCTCTGTTTCCAACAAAGGTACTGGGGCAGCAGATCAGCAAGCTAGCCTAACCGGCTCGGTAGCTGTGGCTGTGGTTGACATCATGGCCAATGGCAATTTGGTTTTGCGCGGCGAAAAACAACTGGCACTGACCGAAGGCTCTGAAATCATTCAGGTGGCCGGCATTATTCGGCCCGATGATGTAGCGCCCAACAACACAGTGCAGTCTCGCCGCTTGGCCAATGCCCAAATTGCCTACAAAGGCACAGGCGACTTGGCCAATGCCACCAAAGCTGGCTGGGGCACCAGTGCGCTTTTGAAACTTTGGCCTTTCTAATTTTGGACTCAGTCCTTGCCCATTGAACTCCGTTTAAAGATTGCCATGAAAAACATATTCAAAACCTGGACAGCCGCCTGGACTGTTCTATTGTTGGTGCTCTCTTTAAGTGGCACATCGGCTTATGCCGACCGCATTAAAGATCTGACCACAGTGGCAGCCATGCGATCTAACCAACTGATTGGCTACGGATTGGTTGTTGGCTTGCAAGGCACGGGTGATGGTGCCGATGTTTCCTTTACGGCCCAAAGTATGAAAACCTTGCTAAACCGCTTAGGCGTTAGCATGGAAGGCCCGCTGTCTGACTTTGAAACAGCCACCAGTTCTGGCAAGTTGGACATTAAAAACGTGGCCGCCGTGATGGTCACAGCTGAGCTTCCCGGGTTTGCAAAACCCGGTCAAAAAATTGACATTACAGTTTCCGCTATTGGTAAGGCCAGTAACTTGCGCGGCGGTACGTTGCTACTGAGCAGCTTGCGCGGCGTCGATGGTGAAATTTATGCACTGGCACAAGGTGCCCTTACCGCCACTGGCATTGATGCCGCTGCGGCCGGCTCTAAAGTGAACATTGGTGTTCCTACCGCTGCTCGCATACCTGCAGGTGCGACAGTAGAGCGCGTTGTTGACAATCCATTTGACAAAGCAGATCGCATTGTCTTGAATGTTCGCCAAAGCGATTTCACCACCACCAATGCCATTGTGAGCGCCATCAACAGCCGCTTTGGCAACGATGTTGCGCGCGCACTAGACGGTGTTTCTATTACTTTGCAAGCGCCGCAAGACCTCACACAACGCGTTAACTTTATGAGCATGATCGAAAACATGGATGTCATGCCAGGTGAACCACCCGCTCGTGTAGTCATCAATGCCAAAACAGGCACAGTAGTCATTAGCCGCAATGTACGCGTGACCGCAGCGGCCGTCACACATGGCACTATTTCAGTCGCCATTTCTGCGACCAATGAAGTATCGCAACCCGGCGCATTCAGCCAAGGTCAAACAGCGGCGGTTCAAAACGCCGAAGTGAACGTGAGTGAGCCCAACAAACCCATGTTTTTGTTTCAGCCTGGGGTAGACCTTCGACAAATTGTGGATGCCGTCAACCAAGTGGGTGCATCGCCCTCCTCCTTGATTGCAATTCTTGAAGCACTCAAGACTTCAGGCAGTTTGCGCGCCGAACTGATTGTGATCTAACTCTGGCACAAGTATTGCTGGTCTTTATGAAAAGCAATTCTGAACACACACCATGGACGCTGT
>CALAGS010000222.1 GCA_937891665.1 uncultured Burkholderiales bacterium
CTTCTAACTTTCCGCCTGACAAGTGACAGCGCCGAGTGCAAAATCAACGAAATTACTGGCCAAACTGTAATTTACAGTTTTGGTTCAATTACACGAAATATTACACGTTTGATATTTTCGTCTATAAGTCGATGATTTATATAGGTTTTTCACGAGCCTGGATTTCTGTTAACCCGTAGGTTCCTGGTTCGAGCCCAGGTCGAGTAGCCAATACCGTAAGATAGACAACTCTTACAAAAAGAGTGCCCACGAACAAGTTGGCGTTTTAATCAATACGCACCGATTACGCACTATTGCCCTACTCCAAATTCGCAAATAAGCTTGTCTACAACGACAGAATTCAGGTCATTTCATACGTTTGACTGCAGCGAATTTGGGTAGCGTCGATCCACACACTTGGCTTCCTTGGTGATAGCTGGACCTTCACTTTTCCTTTTAGGCACCAATCAATAAGAGTCAATACTTTCTATGTCATTTCAAAATATCAAGCAGACTTGGTTCGCTAACGTCCGAAATGATGTGCTTGCCGGTCTGGTCGTCGCACTTGCGTTGATTCCCGAGGCCATCGCATTTTCAATCATTGCGGGGGTAGACCCCAAGGTTGGGCTTTACGCTTCTTTTTCCATTGCCACCATCATTGCTTTTGCTGGCGGCAGACCGGGCATGATTTCAGCAGCCACTGGCGCCATGGCCTTGGTCATTGCTTCGCTCGTCAAAGACCATGGCTTGCAATATCTGTTAGCTGCGACTGTGTTGACGGGTGTGCTGCAAGTGATTGCCGGTTGGGTCCAGCTTGGGGCATTGATGCGTTTTGTCTCTCGTTCCGTGGTAACCGGCTTTGTCAATGCGTTGGCCATTCTAATTTTCATGGCCCAGTTGCCCGAGTTGACCAACGTGGGCTGGCAGGTTTATGCCATGACTGCCGCAGGCTTGGTCATCATTTACGGACTGCCTTACATCACCAAAGCAGTTCCATCACCCCTGGTGACGATTGTGGTGCTCACGGGCGTTTCGATTTATTTGGGTTTGGGCATCCGTACGGTGGGTGACATGGGTGAACTCCCCGACAGCTTACCGGTTTTCCTGTTGCCCAACATTCCACTCAACTGGGATACGTTGCTCATCATCCTGCCTTACTCGGCCACATTAATGGTTGTGGGCTTGTTGGAATCTCTCATGACAGCCACCATCGTGGATGACATGACAAATACTAAGAGCAATAAGAACCGTGAGTGCATGGGTCAAGGAGTTGCGAACATTGCGACTGGATTCATTGGTGGCATGGCAGGATGCGCCATGATTGGTCAATCGGTCATCAACGTGAAGTCAGGCGGCCGAGGACGCTTGTCCACGTTGGTTGCTGGCGTGGTGCTGCTGATTTTGGTGGTGTTCCTGGGCGACTGGGTCAAACAGATTCCCATGGCTGCCCTGGTCGCCGTGATGATCATGGTATCGATTGGAACCTTCAATTGGGGTTCATTTAAAAATCTGCGCGATCACCCTAAAAGCTCCAGTGTGGTCATGCTGGCCACTGTAGCTGTCACTGTCTACACACATGACTTGGCGCGCGGTGTGCTCACTGGCGTCTTGCTGTCAGGCTTCTTTTTCGCCCATAAGATTGGCCAAATTTTGTTGATCCAAACTAAGACCGAAGACGAAGGCGCAACACGGACCTACGAAATCTACGGACAGGTGTTTTTCGCCTCTGCCGACCGTTTTATCGACGCCTTCGATTTCGACGCCGCACAGGGCAAGGTTCGGATTGATCTTACGCATGCACACTTCTGGGACATTACGGCAGTCAGCGCGTTGGATAAGGTCGTGTTGAAATTACGCCTCAAAGGAACTGAAGTTGAGGTGCTAGGACTCAACGAAGCCAGCACCACTTTGGTTGACAAGTTCGGCGTTCACGACAAGAACCTTGCCGATAGCATACTGATGGGGCATTGAGTCCTTTCAAACTCAGCATACGCAAAACTACGCTTCACCGACCCAAAATAGTTGTCTAAAAATACTTAATTAAGGACGACTCTGGGTCGAAAGGGCACAGTGGGGAGGGTTCACTGACCTGGTTAAAAAATCTGCATGAACCAGGCGCGAGTCTCATCGGTACCGCTGTCGACTCAACTTGACCAACCGGTGACTACCACTTTCCAAACAGTCTTTATTGGGTGTGTTTTGTGGTGTGGGCCCCTCTTCGGCCCTCTTATCGGTGCGGTGTCCGTGGCCATCTACTAGGGCTACAACGTATTGACGTGATGCGTCAAACCAGTGCAAACTCATCGCCATCATCTAAACATAATCTGTGGGCGCAAGTAAACGTACCGCACTGTTTGATGACAACCACGATAACCATGGAGCAAAAACATGACATTTCCCTTTCATCGCACCGCCATCACGATCGCCGCTTTGGTCTGCAGCGTGAGCGCAACTCAGGCACAACAGGTCAAACTGATGACCGGCCCACAGGGCGGCGCTTGGTACCCACTGGGTGGCGCTATCGCCAACATCGCCGATAAGGCGGGCGTTAAGGTTCAGGTGTTGCCGGGCGCGGGTATCGCGAACGTCAAGGCGGTGGATGGTGGCAAGGCAGATTTTGGATTCGGCAACTCAATCTCCACCGTCGACGGTGTGGCTGGGCGCGCGCCATTCGATAAACCGATCAAGAACGTGTGCAACGTCGCCAGCCTGTATCCACAGTACTACCAAGTAGTAGCCAACGCCGATGCCAAGATCAACTCGCTGAACGACCTCAAGGGCAAGTCGCTGGCGGTACAGCCCAAAGGCAACACGGCCGAGTTCATCAGCATGCAGTCACTCGAAGTGTATGGTCTCAAGTATGCCGACATGAGCCGTGTCAGCTACGTTTCGTACACCGATGCGGTCTCCCTGATGAAGGACAACAATGCCCAGGTGTTCACGTTGGGAACAACGGTGCCGGCTTCGTCCATCATGGATCTGGCCTCGGCGCGTGACATCAAGCTGATCGGTATTCCTGAAGACAAGATTCAGGCCATGCGCAAGCTCAATCCGGGTTACACCAAGCTTGTGATACCAGCCGGCAGTT
>CALAGS010000223.1 GCA_937891665.1 uncultured Burkholderiales bacterium
CTGGAGGAACGTCCGGACTGCACAGGACAGCGTAGGAGGTAACACCTCTCCACCGAAAGGCCGCAAGGCACCAAGGTGAGGATTAGAGCAACAGAGACGAGCCGATTGAGTTCGGGTGAAACGGGCAATCTCTACGCGCAGCAATACCAAATAGGCACACGTTGATCTGGTTCCGGAGAGTGTGCGGGTAGGTAGCATCGAGCCGAGTGGGCAACCCTCGGCCCAGAGTAATGGCGGTCACATTGAGGGCAACTTCAATGCACAGAATCCGGCTTATCGGCAGGCTTCACACTTTTTATCGCGTAGGCACCAAACTGGCAGCCAACGCAAACACCGAGTTGGGCACGTTCATTTTGAGGGGCTGGCTTTTGGGCTTGGCAAACACGCCACGCTTCACCACAGAAGGCGCAGGCTCAACGGTCACGCCTTTGGCGCGTTGCTCTGACACCAACTGACGCAAGCTGATAGATTGCAGATGTGCCAGCATTTTCTCGTTCAGGCTGGCCCACAACTCACTGCTCATCCAAGTGCTGCCGTCGGAATTGGCGGCTTCTTCTGATTCCGCTGAAAGGTCAACGGCGCTCACAATGTCGGCCATGGTGATTTTTTCGGCACTGCGGGCCAAAGAATAACCACCGCCAGGTCCGCGTGTGCTTTCAACCAATTGGTGTTGGCGCAGTTTGCTGAACAGTTGCTCCAAATAGGAGAGTGAAATTTGGTGACGTTCGCTGATGGCCGAGAGCGAAACAGGGCCTCGATCTTCGCGCAAGGCGACATCGATCATGGCCGTGACGGCAAAACGACTTTTGGTGCTCAAACGCATGGTGGTTTCCTTTCAGCACAGGCGAGTAATCAAACTTTGTAACATTTTCTCAAACTTACAAGAACAATTGAGGATGACCCGATGAATTTCAAGGGCTTCAATGTCAATAATGTGGCAAAAATGAGCCAAAAATCATCATTTTTTTCAAAATCTTTCATAGGGCATCAGGGCGCGCCATTGGCCAGGCGCCAAGGGGGCCATTAAAACTCGGCCCATTCGCACCCTTTTGAGCCCTATCAGCCGCAGGCCTGTATTTTCAATCACACCCGCGGCATACCCTGGCTGGTACCCTTTGAATGCCATGCGCAAACCCGTTTTTTCGGGGTTTTCGCTGCTGATGCTGGTTTTGAGGCCGGTGGGATTCATGTCGCGCAATTGGTCGGGGCTGACCGAGCCTTGTACTTCAGCCAGCATTTCATGTTCACAGGGGCTGCGTTCGTCTTGAAGTTTGCGCAGCATGCTAGGGTCTTCAGTCAAGACCACCAAACCGGAGGCAGCATCCTCCAAAGCAACGGCACATTGCAAGATTTTTTGAAGTCTAGGCGTAAGGCTGATGCCAGAGCGGTCTTGCTTGGAGCGAAGCTCGGGCGTTAAGTTTTTCCAGATGGTGTGATGGCTTTTGGGCAAACAACTTTGCCCAACTGTCTTGTGCAAGACGACAGTGAGCAGGGGCACTTTGCCGCGTTGAGCAGTGCTGTGAACCTCGATGTTTTCATGGCTGACACGGTGCGCGGGATCGTCCACCACCAGTTCATTGACTTTGACCCAACCGCCCACAATTACTTGCTCGGCTTCGCTGCGTGAGCATTTCAAAATATCTGCCACGCGCTTGGACAAGCGAATGCCTTCGGTTTCTTGGCCTGTTTTTGGGGGTGTCATGGCATGTCAGTTGTTGCCGGGCGGCATTGACTGAATGCGGTCCACGTGGGCTTGCAGGGAACGCGCAGCCACTGGCCACAAGCGTTCGGGCACGTCGGCGTAGGCATGCGCGACCCAATCTTCTAAAGTGCCATGTGGCAAGGCGCGCATGGCATCGATCACTTTGGCTTCACGCTTTAATCGGTGCGCTTTAAGTTGGGCAATCGATTGCGCGGCAAATCCCAACACATAGCCGTGCGCAGGCATGATGAACTCAAGTGGGCGTACTTGGCATTCATGGGCCAACAAGTCCAACGAATCAAGGTAATCGTTCATGTTGCCGTCGGGCGGATTGACCACTGTGGTGCTGCCGTTCAAAATATGATCGCCAGAGAACAACAAGCCGTCTTCCAAAAGTGCCAAACACAAATGATTGGCCGCATGTCCTGGGGTGTGCAGGACTTTCAAGCTGTGCTCGCCGACCTTCAAAACTTCGCCATGGGCTAGCTCGCGATCGGGCTTGAATTGGCTTTGTGCGTTGGCCGTGCTGGCAGATGACAAGCCCAAAATGGGTGGCAGGCCACCGGCTTGTTCTTGACAAAGAGACTGCAAAGGCTTGGCACCCGGTGAGTGATCGGGGTGTGAGTGGGTGCACACAATCATGCGAATTTGCCCCCCGGTGGCACGCCAAATTCTCTCTATGTGATCTGGGTCTGCAGGGCCCGGGTCAATCACGACATAGCCACTGTGAGGGTCGCCTACCCAGTAGGTATTGGTGCCAGGACCCGTCATGACGCCAGGGTTGGGCGCGGTGAGGCGATGTACGTTTTTAAGCAGTGCCACCGGATGGTCAGACTGCCAATCTAAGTGGTGCACGATTTGACCATCGGGGCTGGTGAGCGCCAATTCGCCATAGGGCGACTCATGCTCCATGTAACGCTCTTCTTTGCCTGCCAACCAACCCGCACGCGGACAACTGGTCCATAGTGGTTCGTCGTTCACAGCGCAGGCATCGAGCACCGCTTGGACATTGGCAAAAGGTGTGAGGCGTTGCAAAGTGCGAATGGTGGGGAAGATGATGAAAAAGTCACCGGCCTCGTGCCGCTTGAGCGCCTCGGCCGGGCGCACCCACACCGGTTCGAACTGCTCGGACTCATCGGCCACGGGTGCCTGACCCTCAGGCATGCGGGCCACCAAGAAGGGCACATCAAAGCGCTTGGGCAAATCGCGGTCGGTGATCCAGTGGGCCAGCACAAAGACCTGTTCTGCGGCCAGTTTCATGCCTAAAGCGGCACATTGCGCTGCAAAGGGCTGGCTTCGGTCGAGCAATGCGATGTCTTGGGCGGTGGCCATGCTTTGATCGGCCCGATAGGCCAGCAAGATGCCCAGTTCTTCGAAGCTTTCGCGAATGGCAGCGATCGCTTGAGTGAGGTGCAGGTCACTTTGGGTAGCGCGGCGCAAAGCATGCGCATGCGACGCAGCATCGAGTGCGTCAATGCCGCCGCCTGGAAACACATAAGCGCCAGGTGCAAAACTGGCTGTCAGCGAGCGCCGTGTCATGAGCACTTCGATGCCTTGAGGGCTGTCGCGCAGCAACAGCACAGTGGCGGCGGGCCGTGGCAGGACGGGTTCTCGCTGGGGATGCAAAAGTTGTTGAGGTCTGACCATGCACCGATTATCAGGCCTTGTGCCAACCTGGGTCCGAACCGAGGATAATTCGGCCATGCGAATTCGCTTTACAAAAATGCAAGGGGCTGGCAACGACTTTGTGGTGCTCGATGAAACGCGCGAGCGCCATCACTTGTCGAGGGCCCAATACCGTTTCTTGGCAGACCGTCACTTTGGCGTGGGGGCTGATCAAATTCTGACGGTACGTCCAGCGCCAAACGCCTCACTTGATTTTGAATACATCATTCACAATGCCGACGGCGGCGAGGTCGAGCATTGCGGCAACGGTGCACGTTGTTTTGTTCGATACGTGCGCGACAAAGGCCTGACCACCCAAGACCGCGTTCGCGTCAAGGTGCAGCAAGGCGAAATTGAATTGCAGATGAATGCCGACGGTCGTGTGACTGTCAATATGGGTGCTCCCACCTTGGATTTACCAAAGGTGCCATTCAATCAGGCAGGGCTTCATCACAGCTTGGTCAATGGCTGTGAAGTATGGCGTTTGCCTTTGAACATCAACGATGCCAGCACAGGCATGCCCGCCTTCGCCGATGTGGCGGTGGTGTCGATGGGCAATCCGCATGCCGTTCAAGTGGTGGACAACATCGATACGGCGGCAGTCCTCACGCACGGCCCATTGATTGAAAACCACACGGCCTTTCCCAATCGCGTCAATGCGGGTTTCATGCAAGTGCTCAGCCGCGATGCCATCCGTTTGCGCGTGTTTGAACGTGGCGCAGGTGAAACTTTGGCTTGCGGTACCGGCGCTTGTGCTGCCGTGGTGGCTGGCATTCGCATGGGCATGCTCAACCCCCAAGTCGATGTCCAAACGCACGGCGGTGTGCTTAGCATTGAATGGCAAGGCGTTGCTTTGAACGATGTGTCTCAATCCGTTTGGATGACGGGACCTGCCACTTCGGTGTTTGAAGGCGAAATTGATATTCCCGAATTACCTTGATTAGAAAGACAGGCATGACCCCTACCTCCATCAATCCGATGAATCCGATTACGGAAGACGACATCGCTGATTTCTTGGCCAACACGCCTGACTTTTTTCAGCGGCATGCGCAGTTGTTGTCGTCGGTTCATTTGCTGAGTCCGGACAACCACCGTTCGGTGAGTTTGCAAGAGCGTCAGGCGCAAATGCTGCGCGACAAAATTCGCGCGCTTGAAATGCGCATCATGGACATGATTCGCCATGGCAATGAGAACATGATCATCACCGAAAAGCTGCAGAAGTGGGCTTGTGAGTTGTTGCAAACTCCAGCTTCTGAAAGAGTGCCTTCTGCCTTGAAAAACATTGAAATACGCTTTCAAGTGCCTCAGGTGGCGGTGCGTTTGTGGGGTGTGGCCGATGTGTTTAACGATGCGCCGTATGCCCAAGCCGTCACTGCCGAAGTCAAAGAAGTTGCAAGCAGTTATGCCTCACCTTTTGTGGGGGCGGGCACTGGCATTGAAGCGGTTCAATGGTTGCAAGATCCAGCGCATGCGGCCTCTGTGGCTTTAATGCCTTTGCGTTTGTCAAAAGAGCAGGCGCCATTTGGTTTATTGGTGTTGGCTTCGCCCGATGCACAGCGCTTTCACAGTGGCATGGGCACCGATTTTCTGGAGCAATTGGCTGAGCTTTGCAGCGCAGCGCTGTCGGCCTTGCTCCCTTCAAAGGGCTAAGGCAAAGCATGGACGAGCGCGTCGCTCGTTACCTTGACCATGTGCGTTTTGAGAAACGCCTGGCCGAGAGAACCTCGACGCTGTATGCCATAGATCTGCACAAACTGTCTGAGTTGGCGCTGGCTGCCAACGTCGATTTGGCGCAGGTGCAAACCACGCACGTGCGCAGATGGGTGGTGCAAATGCACAGTGGTGGCCGCTCGGGTCGCGGCATTGCCTTGATCTTGTCTGGCTGGCGCGGCTTTTACCATTGGCTGGCGCGCGAAAACCTCATTGCACACAATCCTGTTGAGGGTGTGCGTGCTCCCAAAGTTTCAAAGCCCTTACCCAAAGCCTTGGGCGTAGACGAAGCAGTGCAGTTGGCCGAGCACTCTGAAGAAGCCGATAACCCATGGCTAGAAGCGCGCGATGTGGCCATGGTGGAGTTGCTATACGGTTGTGGCTTGCGAGTCACCGAGCTCACGGGCTTAGATGTTGTGGCCAGCTCAGAAGCTGCCAAAAAAGGCCGTGGCTGGATCGATTTGCAAAGCGCCGAGGTCATGGTGCAAGGCAAGGGCGGCAAAAGAAGAACGGTGCCTTTGGGGCAGGCCGCTTTGAAGGCGCTTGAGCATTGGTTGCCCATGCGCAGTCAGGCGCTGGGCATGATGGCCCAATCGGTGCCAGGCTTGTCAGACGCTGCGCTGGCGCTTTTTCCGGGGCGGCATGGCACGCGTTTAACGGCGCAGTCGGTGTGGCAACGGCTCAAACGGCGCAGTTTGTTGGCAGGCATGGCCACGCCAGTGCATCCGCACATGTTGAGGCATTCGTTTGCCAGCCATTTGCTTCAGTCAAGCAGCGACTTGCGCGCTGTGCAAGAGTTGTTAGGCCACGCCAACATCAGCACCACTCAGGTTTACACACGACTTGATTTTCAGCACTTGTCCAAAGCTTATGACGCGGCACACCCAAGGGCCAAAAGGGCCGCTGGCAGCAAAGAAAATAAATAATCAAGTGGGACAATGGCGGTATGAAAACGATTCAACTCAAAGCGGGCAAAGAACGCTCTTTGCAACGCCAACATCCCTGGATTTTTGAATCGGCCATTGCCAAGGGCAGTGCCGATGCTGGTGAAACTGTGCGTGTTGAGTCTAGCGATGGCGTGTTTTTAGCATGGGCTGCATTCAGTCCTACATCGCGCATTCGGGCGCGTGTTTGGAGTTTCAACGAGGCGCAGCGCATTGACGCCGCATTCATTCAAGGCCTCATTCAAAAATCCATTCAAGCACGCAGTTTGTTTGACATTCAAAGCAATGGCATGCGCTTGGTGCATGGCGAATCGGATGGTTTGCCTGGCTTGGTGGTGGACCGTTATGGCGATACCTTGGTGGCGCAATTTACGTCTTGCGGTACTGAACGTTTCAAAGATGTGATGGCAGATGCCTTGCTTCAAGCCACAGGCCTTGGCAAACTCTACGAGCGTTCTGATGCCAATGTTCGCGCTCTTGAGGGGTTGCCAGAAGTCACAGGCTGGCTTCGAGGTGCGGGACCCACAGAGATTTGTTTGCAGGAGCATGGGTGGCTGTTGTCACTCAACATTGCAGAAGGCCATAAAACGGGTTTCTATTTGGACCAGCGCGACAGTCGTTTCCGTTTTTACCAGCACACGCTGTTTCGGAAGTTTCAAAATGTGCTCAATTGTTATTGCTATACCGGTGGCTTTACGGTGGCGGCATTGGCGGGTGGTGCAGCGCATGTGACGTCCATTGATTCGTCGGGGCCTGCGCTTGAGAAAGCGAAGGCCAATGTGTTGCTCAATGGGTTTGATGTGTCATGCACGACTTTCATGGATGCCGATGTGAATGCTTCGCTGCGTGCATTCATTGAGCAGGGGCGGCAGTTTGATGCCATTGTGTTGGACCCGCCTAAGTTTGCGCCTACAGCGGCGCATGCTGAGCGGGCTGCGCGGGCTTACAAGGACATTAATCGCTTAGCTTTTAAGTTGTTGGCACCGGGTGGGGAGTTGTTTACTTACTCTTGTTCTGGTGGAATCAGTGCTGATTTGTTTCACAAGATTGTGGCTTCTGCGGGGACGGATGCGGGGGTGGATGGGTATATCAGTGAGAGGTTGCAAGGGGCGCCGGATCATCCTATGACGGTTTATTTTCCGGAAGGGGAGTATTTGAAGGGGTTGGTTGTGGTTAAGAAACTTTGAGCTTCTTTTCGCTCGCAGGGTGAGGATGGCTTGTCAAGCCATCCTCACCCTGATAAGTGATTGGGTAGATGGGTACACTTCGTTCCTGTTTTGATTTTTGCTTCACCTCTCTTTTTGGAGTATTTCCATGGCTTTGATTCCTGCAACCATCCTGACTGGGTTTTTGGGTTCCGGTAAAACCACCTTGCTTAAGCGCGTGTTGACGGAAGCTCACGGACAGAAAATTGCCATCATTGAAAATGAGTTTGGTGAGGAGAATATTGACAGCGACATTTTGGTGTCGGATACCAATGAGCAAATTATTCAGATGAGCAATGGCTGTATTTGCTGCACCATTCGCGAAGATTTGCGCACCACGCTTCAAACTTTGGCAGAGCAAAAGCGCAAGGGGGAGTTGAACTTTGACCGGGTGGTAATTGAAACCACTGGCTTGGCCGATCCGGGGCCTGTAGCGCAAACGTTTTTCATGGACGATGAAGTTGCCGAGAGCTTTTTGCTTGATTCGATTTTGACGCTGGTGGATGCCAAGCATGCAGCGCAGCAGTTGAATGATCGTCAGGAAGCGCGTCGTCAAGTGGGGTTTGCGGATCAGATTTTCATCAGCAAGGCCGATTTGGTGTCTAAGTCTGAGTTGGAGGCGCTACAGCATCGCTTGACGCACATGAACCCGCGTGCACCGCAAAAGGTGGTGCATTTTGGTGAGGTGTCTTTGTCCGAGGTGTTTGATTTGCGAGGTTTTAACTTGAATGCCAAGTTGGACATTGACCCTGACTTTTTGAAGGAAGAGGCGCCGCATGTGCACGATGAGCATTGCGGGCACGATCATGACCACGCGCATGACCATGGGCATGAGAAGGCGCATGATCACCATGATCACGCGCATGGTGAGAATTGCGATCACCCTTCGCACCAAGGCGAGGGCCATGGACACCACCATCACTTTGACGATGATGTGAAGAGTTTTGTATTCAAATCAGAAAAACCCTTCGATCCGGCCAAATTGGAGGATTTTTTAGGCGCCATTGTGAATGTGTATGGACCTCGCATGCTTCGTTACAAGGGTGTGTTGAACATGAATGGCACCGAAAGAAAAGTCATTTTCCAGGGCGTCCATCAGCTGATGGGAAGCGATTTGGGTCCTGTCTGGGCTGAAAACGAGGTCAAAGTTAGCAAAATGGTGTTCATTGGCATCGACTTGCCCAAAGACATTTTGTTGCAAGGTTTGGAGCAATGTTTGGTTTAGTTTTCCAGAAAGCGTTTTAAGGCTGTTCAGTCGCTACAATCTGCGCCCTGACGGGGTCCCTTAATTGGAGCCTCGATGCACCCTAAAGGTCGAGAATATGGGTTTTGACGCAAATGAGCCGATGACCACAATTCATTTGCAAATGGCTGGTGTCCTTGAAAGACGCGTAAGCCGCCACGGCTAGGAGACAGGACGTGAAAAAGCCCCTTAAAACGAGCTCAAAAACCGCAGTGAAAAAAACCAGCATGCAAGCTAAAGTGCAAACCAAAGCTAAAGCCAAACCGGCCGCACCTGAAAAGAAGCAGGGCAAATCTACGCCTGCCAAAGCGGTCAAAACAACTGTCTCCAAAGCTGTTGCCAATGCTAAACCCGTCCAGAAAAAAACGGCGTCTAAGCCGGCCTCTAAACCTGCATCCAAACCTGTTACCAAAGCGGTCACTAAGCCCGTGAGCAAACCTGTCAACAAAGCACCTGCTAAGCCTGTGTCAAAGGCAAAGCCTGCTGCCAAGCCCGTTGTCAAATCTGTGCCAAAACCAGTTGCCAAAGCGACCGTGAAAGTTGCAGCCAAAGTTGCGGTGAAAGTGGTAGCCAAGCCCAGCTCTTCAAAACCCCTGAAAGCAACTGCAAAACCAATCGCTCCTGCGAAGTTAGAGAAATCCGCCAAGCCTGCCAAAGCTGAAAAACCAGCCAAGCCCGCTAAAGCCGAAAAATCAGCCCCTGTTGATGCTTCGGTGGTGGTCCCTGTCGTTTCAGGCGATGTGCCTGCGCGTGCTGTACGCCCCTCTGCCCGTCTCGCTCAAATTACTGTGCCATCGATGGCTCAATCGGTGGCTTCTACGGCTGCAAAAGCCAGTTACTTACAAAACATGCCCACACAAGCTCTGACACCCCCGCCCTTCGTGGCCGTTAAAAAAGATGCCAAGTTGGCCAACAATTGGAAAACCAAAAAACCCGACCAACTGAGCGATGCTGAAATCATGGCCATGTCCGATAAGGACTACATGAACGATGCTCAAATGGCATTTTTCAGAATCAAATTGGTGACCCTCAAACAAGGTATCTTGGCCAATGCGGGTGAAACCACCGAGCATTTGCGCGAAGACACTGTGGTGGTGCCCGATCCCGCAGACCGCGCCACCATTGAAGAAGAGCACGCTCTTGAATTGCGCACACGCGATCGTGAGCGAAAGTTGCTGAAGAAAATTGAGCAATCTATTCAGCGCATCGATTCAGGCGATTATGGTTACTGCGACGAAACCGGTGAACCCATTGGTGTGGGCCGTTTGTTGGCGCGTCCAACTGCCAATTTGTCATTGGAAGCGCAGCAGCGACGCGAACTCAAACAAAAAATGTTTGGGGATTGAATTGAGGCCGCTGACGACT
>CALAGS010000224.1 GCA_937891665.1 uncultured Burkholderiales bacterium
GACCGAAGCCGCCCGAAAAAGGCCTGAATTTCGCAATATCAATGCCCTCAGCGATCTGCCCAATTACCGTCTGCCAGCGGCAGGTTGGGTGTCCATCCTGCACCGTGTGAGTGGCGCCTTGATGTTCTTGCTCATGCCCTTCATCATTTGGATGTTTGATTCTTCCATCACATCAGAGATCTCATTTGCCAAGTTTGCGGCCGCCTTCAATGTAGGCATTGGCTTCATTCCAGGTTGGTTCATGAAATTGGTTGCGCTGGCCATCATTTGGGCTTATTTGCACCATTTCATTGCTGGCATTCGCCACCTTTACATGGATACGTTTCACGCGGTCACCAAAGAGTTCGGCAAATCATCGGCTGTTGCCACTTTGGTTTTGAGCTTGGGTCTCACCGCTGTCCTGGCCGCCAAATTATTTGGCCTCTATTAATTAGGAACAGATCACATGTCAGTAAATCACGGTTCCAAGCGCATCACGACTGGCGCTCACTACGGCCTTCGCGACTGGTTGGCGCAACGCATCACAGCGGCTTTAATGGCCTCGTTCACTTTGCTGGTCTTGGTACAAGTCATCTTCACCAGCGGCCCTATTGGCTACGAAGAGTGGGCGGGTATTTTTGCAGCCCAGTGGATGAAGGTTTTGACCTTTGTCACCATCCTTTCTTTGCTTTACCACGCGTGGATTGGCATACGGGATATCTGGATGGATTACATCAAACCCCTCGGTTTGCGTCTTTTCTTGCATGTTGCCTCCCTGATATGGCTCATCGGCTGCGCTGGCTGGGCTGTTCAGGCCTTGTGGCTTCTTTGATGATCTTGGCTACTGATTGAACCCTGACAGACACTGAGCCTCTCCCCCTATTACAAGATTTCACACACCATGACTTACACCAAAGACAAGATCGCCACGCGTAAATTTGACGTCGTGATCGTCGGCGCCGGCGGCTCCGGTATGCGCGCTGCCTTGCAACTGTCCCGCGCTGGTTTGAACGTTGCTGTTCTTTCCAAAGTATTCCCCACCCGTTCGCACACCGTGGCGGCTCAGGGCGGTATTGGTGCTGCATTGGGCAATATGTCCGACGACAACTGGCACTACCACTTCTACGACACCATCAAGGGCTCCGACTGGCTCGGAGACCAAGATGCCATCGAATTCATGTGCCGTGAAGCGCCCAAAGTTGTCTATGACTTAGAGCACATGGGCATGCCTTTCGACCGCAACCCAGACGGCACCATTTACCAGCGGCCATTTGGCGGCCACACCGCCAACTATGGCGAGAAGTCAGTTCAACGTGCTTGCGCTGCAGCTGACCGTACGGGTCATGCCATGTTGCACACGCTTTATCAGCAAAACATCAAAGCCAAAACCAGCTTCTTCGTAGAGTGGATGGCCCTCGACCTGATTCGCGATGCTGAAGGCGACGTGGTGGGCGTCACATCACTTGAAATGGAAACCGGCGACCTGCACATTTTGCACGCCAAAACTGTGTTGTTGGCTACCGGGGGTGCTGGCCGAATTTTTGCAGCATCAACCAACGCCTTTATCAATACCGGCGACGGTTTGGGCATGGCCGCCCGCGCTGGCATCCCTCTAGAAGACATGGAATTTTGGCAGTTCCACCCCACTGGCGTAGCTGGCGCAGGCGTGTTACTGACCGAAGGTTGCCGCGGTGAAGGTGCCATTCTGCTCAACAGCAATGGCGAACGTTTCATGGAACGTTACGCACCCACTTTGAAAGACTTGGCACCGCGCGACTTCGTGTCACGCGCCATGGACCAAGAGATCAAAGAAGGCCGCGGCTGTGGGCCTAACAAAGACTATGTGATGTTGAAGCTGGACCACCTGGGCTCAGAAACAATTCACAAGCGTTTGCCTTCCGTTTATGAAATTGGTGTCAACTTTGCCAACGTCGACATCACCAAGGAACCTATTCCTGTGGTGCCCACCATTCACTATCAAATGGGCGGCATTCCGACCAACATTCACGGCCAAGTGGTTGTCCAATCCGCTAGCAGCCACAATGCGGTGGTCAACGGCTTGTATGCAGTCGGCGAATGCTCCTGCGTGAGTGTTCACGGCGCCAACCGTTTGGGCACCAACTCCTTGCTCGACCTTTTGGTGTTTGGTCGTGCGGCAGGCAATCACATTGTTGATTTCGCCAGCAAAACCAAGTCACACAAAGACTTGCCCAAAGATGCAGCCGACCTGACATTGGCGCGTCTAAACCGACTTGAAGGTCGCAAAGGCGAGTACTCACAAGATGTGGCCAACGACATGCGCGCCACTATGCAAATTCATGCCGCCGTGTTCCGGACACAAGCCACCATGGACGAAGGTGTGGTGAAAATTGCTGAAATTCGCGAACGCGTCAACGCCATCGCTTTGACTGACACTTCCAAAGTATTTAACACGGCTCGCATTGAAGCCTTGGAAGTTGAAAACCTGATCGAGTGCGCACAAGCCACCATGGTCTCTGCCGCAGCGCGCAAAGAATGCCGCGGTGCACACACCGTGAGCGACTATGAGCGTCCCGCAGACGACCCCATTTCGCCATTGGGCCGTGATGATGCCAATTGGATGAAACACACCCTTTGGCACAGCGACACCAATAGCCTGACCTACAAACCCGTCAACTTGAAGCCTCTGACCGTGGACTCTGTGCCACCCAAGGTTCGGACGTTCTAAACTCCTGAAGGTAGAAACATGACCAAACGTATTTTTGAAATCTATCGTTACGATCCAGACAAGGATGCTAAACCTTACATGCAGAGCATTGAGGTGGAATTGGACGGCCATGAACGCATGCTTCTTGATGCGCTCATGAAGTTGAAAAAAGTGGATCCCACTTTGTCCTTTCGCCGCTCTTGCCGTGAAGGTGTTTGTGGCTCTGACGCCATGAACATCAACGGCAAAAATGGCTTGGCTTGCCTGACCAACATGCTGACCTTGCCCGGCAAAATTGTCTTAAAGCCTTTGCCTGGCTTGCCTGTTGTGCGTGACCTGATCGTCGACATGACGCAGTTCTTCAAACAATACAATTCAATCAAGCCTTACTTGATCAACGACACCATTCCGCCCGAAAAAGAGCGTCTGCAAAGTCCAGAAGAGCGCGAAGAACTCGATGGTTTGTATGAATGCATTTTGTGCGCCAGTTGCTCAACCAGCTGCCCCAGCTTCTGGTGGAACCCTGACAAGTTTGTGGGCCCAGCAGGCTTGCTTCAAGCTTACCGATTCATCGCTGACAGCCGAGACCATGGCACAGCCGAACGATTAGACAATTTGGAAGACCCCTATCGCCTGTTCCGATGCCACACCATCATGAACTGCGTGGACGTGTGCCCTAAGAATTTGAACCCCACCAAAGCCATTGGAAAAATCAAAGAAATGATGGTGCGTCGCACCGTCTAAACTGAGATCAAGCAAAGAGAACTGCACGATGGGAGATGAACTGCTCAACACATTAGATCGCAACACCCCTTTGGGTGAGCGCGCTCTGAGCAAACTGCGTTGGCGTTGCAGACGCGGCTTGCTGGAGAACGATCTTTTCATTGAGCGCTTTTTCAATCGCTATGCACCTCAAATGACTGTGGGCCAAGCACGGGGCATGTACATTTTGATGGACTTGTCTGACAACGACTTAATGGACTTGTTCATGAAGCGCAAACCGCTCGGCACAGACATTGAATCTGAAGAAGTCAGCGAAGTACTGAGCCTGCTCATGGCATGATTTGTCAAGCTGAATGCACATCATCTAATTTGAATTGACCGATTAAAAGAGGAAATTGAATCATGAAACTTGCTGACAACAAAGCAACCCTGTCGTTCAGTAACGGCACTCCTAGCATTGAAATGCCCGTTTACAGTGGCAACATAGGCCCCGATGTGATCGACATTCGCAAGCTGTACGCCCAAAGCGGCATGTTCACTTACGACCCCGGTTTTCTGTCTACAGCCTCTTGCCAATCTGGCATCACGTTCATTGATGGCGACAAAGGTGAATTGCTTTACCGCGGCTATCCCATCGAACAACTGGCCAACCACGGCGACTATTTGGACACGTGCTATTTGCTATTGAAGGGTGATTTGCCAAGCGAGAAGGAAAGCGCCGACTTTCACAAGTTGGTCAACAACCACACCATGGTGAATGAGCAAATGCAATTCTTCTTGCGTGGTTTCCGCCGAGATGCGCACCCTATGGCTGTGTTGACTGGCTTGGTAGGTGCGCTGTCAGCGTTCTATCACGACAGCACTGACATCACCAATCCCGAGCACCGCGAAATTTCAGCCATCCGCCTGATTGCCAAATTACCGACCTTGGTGGCCATGTCCTACAAATATGGCGTTGGTCAGCCTTTCATGTACCCACAGAACAGCCTGTCCTACTCCGGCAATTTCTTGCGCATGATGTTTGGTGTGCCGTGTGAAGACTATGTTGTCAACCCGGTCCTCGAGCGTGCCCTAGATCGCATCTTCATCTTGCACGCAGACCACGAGCAAAATGCTTCCACCTCGACTGTGCGTTTGTGCGGCTCCTCTGGCACCAACCCCTTTGCCGCCATTGCTGCTGGCGTTGCATGTTTGTGGGGCCCCGCTCACGGTGGTGCCAATGAGGCTTGCTTGAAGATGTTGGACGACATCCAAAAAATGGGTGGCATCTCCAAGGTGGGCGAGTTCATGGAGCAAGTCAAAGACAAGAACTCTGGCGTCAAGCTCATGGGCTTTGGACACCGTGTTTACAAAAACTACGACCCCCGCGCTAAGCTCATGCAAGAAACTTGCAACGAAGTCTTGGCCGAACTGGGCTTGGAAAATGACCCCTTGTTCAAATTGGCCAAGCAGGTTGAAAAGATTGCTTTGGAAGATGACTACTTCGTGTCACGCAAGTTGTACCCCAACGTCGACTTCTACTCTGGCATCGTGCAACGCGCCATTGGTATTCCAGTGAATTTGTTCACCGGCGTGTTCGCTTTGGCCCGCACCGTGGGCTGGATTGCGCAACTGAATGAAATGATTGGCGACCCCGAGTACAAAATCGGCCGTCCCCGTCAGCTGTTTACTGGCTCACCCAGCCGTAACGTGCCAGGCGCAAAGTAAGCTTCTCGCCTCTCTTAAAAGCCCGCGCGATCCGCGGGCTTTTTTCATTGATTTTCTATTTTGAGTTTTTGAATTTCTAAGTTTTCAAAGCGACTAGAACTTCATCCAGCATTTTCTTAGCATCGCCAAACAACATGCGGTTGTTGTCTTTGTAGAAAAGTGGGTTGTCAACACCTGCGTAACCACTGGCCATAGACCGTTTCATGACGATGCTTGTGCGCGCCTTCCAGACTTCAAGCACAGGCATACCAGCAATAGGGCTTGTAGGGTCGTCTTGAGCCGCTGGGTTCACGATGTCGTTGGCACCGATCACGATGGCCACGTCTGTGTCTGGAAAGTCTTCGTTCAACTCATCCATTTCCATCACGATGTCGTAAGGCACTCGCGCCTCAGCCAACAACACGTTCATATGGCCAGGCATGCGGCCCGCCACAGGGTGGATACCAAAGCGCACGTTCACGCCTTTTTCGCGCAAGGTACGGGTAATCTCAAAGACGGTGTGCTGTGCTTGTGCCACGGCCATGCCGTAGCCGGGCACGATGATGACATTCTTGGCATCGCGCAACAATTCTGCGGTTTCAGCAGCCAAGATGGGGCTCACTTCACCGACCGGTTCGGCAGTTGCACCGCCAGCAGGCTTGGGCGTTGCAGCTGTCGTACCAAAGCCGCCAGCAATCACACTGATGAAACTGCGGTTCATGGCGTTGCACATGATGTAGGACAGAATAGCACCGCTTGAGCCCACCAAAGCGCCCACCACAATCAACAAATCGTTGCTCAACATGAAACCCGTGGCGGCAGCTGCCCATCCCGAATAACTGTTCAGCATGGACACCACCACCGGCATGTCGGCACCGCCAATGGCCATCACCATGTGGATACCAAACAGAAGCGCAATGGCGCTCATGACAAACAGCGGGAACATGCCTTGTTCAATGGTCTCGGCTTGCAAGAACATGCGGCCAAAGTAAACCACCGCCAGCAAACCGGCCAAATTGATCCAGTGGCGAGCTGGCAGCAACAAGGGACTACCGCCAATGCGGCCCGACAACTTGCCAAATGCTGCCACAGAGCCAGAAAAAGTAACCGCACCGATGAAGATGCCAATGTAGATTTCCATTGAGTGAATGGCGTGCGCCGCACCTTCAAAGCCTTTGGTTGCTTCGGGATCGACGTAGGTGGCATAACCGACCAACACTGCAGCCATGCCAACCATGCTGTGCATGAGCGCAACCAACTCTGGCATTTGCGTCATTTGCACTGAGCGAGCTGCGTACAAGCCGATAGCACCTCCAACAACCAAACTGCCCACAATCCAAGGCATGCCTGCTGATGTGACTTGGGGCCCAAGGACGGTGGCCAAAACGGCCAAGGTCATGCCGACCATGCCGTAGAGGTTGCCACGGCGTGCGGTTTCCTGATTGGACAAACCACCCAGGCTTAGGATGAAGAGAATGGTTGCGCCAATGTAGGCAACCGTAGACAAATTAGAGCTCATGAATGACTTCTTCCTAATTATTTTCTGAACATCGCCAACATGCGCTGCGTGACTGCAAAGCCGCCAAACATGTTGATGGCGGTGAGCACCAGGGCAAGAGAGGCCAACACAATGATGAGCGTGTTGGGGCGCTCAGCAGCATTGGCCATCGGTGAGATTTGGACCAGCGCGCCAATGGCGATGATGGAGCTGATGGCATTGGTCACGCTCATCAGCGGTGTATGCAGCGCAGGCTTGACGTTCCATACCACCATGTAACCCACAAAGCAGGCCAGGACAAACACCGTAAAGTGCGAAAGAAACGCAGCGGGCGCGTAAGCGCCCACCAAGACAAACAAAACAGCGGCAACGCCAGCCACGATGGCCAGCTGACCCGCTGGCATGGGGCCAGAAGGTTCGCCATGACCATGGCCTTTTTTGGCAGCTGGTGCAGCGGCTGGCTTGGGCGCAGGTTTGGCCGCTACAACCAAGGCAGGTGCTGGCCAAGTGATAGCGCCTTCTTTAATGACCGTCAGTCCGCGAATGGCATCGTCTTCCATGTTGACGTTGATGACGCCATCTTTGGTTTTGCAAAGCTCCTCGGTCAGGCGAAACAGGTTGGTGCCATAAAGCGTAGACGACTGGCGTGCCATGCGCGAAGCCAAGTCGGTGTAGCCCACAATGGTGACGCCGTGCTTGACCACTGCCTTGCCTGGCTCGGTCAACTCGCAATTGCCGCCCTGCTCAGCCGCCATGTCCACAATGACGCTGCCGGGCTTCATGTTGCGCACCATTTCGGCTGTGATAAGCTTGGGGGCAGGCTTGCCAGGAATGAGCGCGGTGGTGATGATGATGTCGCACTCTTTGGTTTGCTGGGCATACATCTCTCGTTGCGCCGCCTGAAAGCCTTCGCTCATCACTTTGGCATAACCGCCGCCGCCCGAGCCTTCTTCTTCATAGTTCACCTTGACGAACTCGCCACCTAGCGAAACTACTTGGTCGGCCACTTCGGCGCGAGTGTCATTGGCGCGAACGATGGCACCCAAACTGGCCGCTGCGCCAATGGCGGCCAAGCCCGCCACACCAGCGCCCGCAATGAAGACCTTGGCGGGGGGCACTTTGCCGGCAGCCGTAATTTGACCATTGAAGAAGCGGCCAAAAGCACCCGCCGCTTCGACCACAGCACGGTAGCCACTCACACCCGCCATAGAGGTCAGTGCATCCATTTTTTGGGCGCGGCTGAGGGTGCGCGGCAAAGCGTCAATGGACAGGGCGGTGACTTTTTTGGCAGCCAGTTGCTGCATCAAATCGGGGTTTTGAGCGGGCCACAAGAAACCAATGAGGGTCTGGCCTTCGTGCATGAGGGCAACTTCTTCAGATGAAGGCGCACGAACCTTGAAGACGATGTCGCTGCCGCTCCAAAGCGCTGCTGCGCCGGGCGCAATGCTTGCACCAGCTTCAGTGTAGGCTTGGTCAGAGAGGTCGGCCAGATCTCCTGCGCCTTGCTCGACCACCACCGAAAAGCCAAGCTTAATCAGCTTGGTGACCACATCGGGCACGGTGGCAACTCGCTTTTCGCCAGGGAAAATCTCTTTGGGAACACCAATTCGTTGCGGACTGGGTGCAACTTTGCTGTCTAAAACATTGTCACTTGGGTGGACAGTAGTCATGGAAAAAGTCTCGATAAATAGTTAACTGGTTAATTAGGCTTGAATTTCTAAGATCGGCCAGCCGACACTATAGCTTTTGAAGGCCCAATCCTGTCGATCCTACCCTGCAAATACAGCACGAGCAATATTGGTAATCAGCTAAAATTACGGGCTTGACCCTAGGAAGCACCATGGCCCGTACGCTTTACGACAAAATTTGGGACGAACACGTCGTCCACACCGAAGAAGACGGTACAGCCGTCTTGTACATTGACCGTCACTTGGTGCACGAAGTCACCAGCCCCCAAGCCTTTGAGGGTTTGAGGCAGGCTGGCCGAAAAGTTTGGCGCGTGAGTTCCATTGTGGCCACTGCAGACCACAACACGCCCACCACAGGCTGGGAATTAGGCTACGACGGCATCACCGACCCCGTCAGCAAAGAACAAATCACCACGCTTGACAGCAACATTGCCGAGTTTGGTTCTGCCGCCTTTTTCCCTTTTATGTCTAAGCGCCAAGGCATTGTTCACGTCATTGGCCCAGAAAATGGCGCTACCTTGCCCGGTATGACCGTGGTTTGCGGTGACTCGCACACTTCCACACACGGCGCATTTGGCGCACTCGCACACGGCATTGGTACCAGTGAAGTTGAGCACGTCATGGCCACGCAAACTTTGTTGGCCAAAAAAGCCAAGAACATGCTTATCAAGGTCGAAGGCACGGTGGCCAAGGGCATCACCGGAAAAGACATTGTGCTGGCCATCATTGGCAAAATTGGAACAGCCGGCGGTACTGGCTACACCATTGAGTTTGGTGGCTCTGCCATTCGCGCACTGTCCATGGAAGGTCGCATGACTGTTTGCAACATGGCCATTGAAGCGGGTGCGCGTGCTGGCCTGGTAGCCGTAGACGAGAAAACCATTGAGTATGTCAAAGGCCGCTTGTTGTCGCCCACTGGCTTGGAATGGGATCATGCGGTCACTTACTGGAAAACATTGCAGTCCGATGCAGGTGCGCATTTCGATGCCGTGGTTGAAATCAATGCAGCCGACATCGTGCCCCAAGTCACCTGGGGTACTTCACCCGAAATGGTGCTTGGCATCCATGGCATCGTGCCCGATCCTGACAAAGAAAAAGATGCCAACAAGCGCGATGCCATTGAGCGCGCCCTCACCTACATGGGACTTCAACCTGGCAAAGCTCTGAACGATATTTTTGTCGACAAAGTCTTCATTGGCTCGTGCACCAACAGCCGCATTGAGGACATGCGTGAGGCGGCCGCTTTGGTTAAAAAGTTGGGTCAAAAAGTTTCAAAAACAGTCAAGTTGGCCATGGTGGTACCAGGCTCTGGCTTGGTCAAAGAACAAGCCGAGCGCGAAGGCCTGCACGAAATTTTCAAGGCCGCTGGCTTTGAATGGCGTGAACCTGGTTGCTCCATGTGCTTGGCCATGAATGCCGACCGCTTAGAGCCAGGCGAGCGTTGCGCCAGCACCAGCAACCGCAACTTTGAAGGCCGTCAAGGCGCTGGCGGACGCACGCACTTGGTCAGCCCTGCCATGGCTGCGGCTGCGGCCATTCATGGTCACTTTGTGGACATTCGTCAGTTTGCCTAAATAGGAATCCACATGCAAAAATTCACAGTACACAAAGGCCTCGTGGCGCCCATGGACCGCGAGAATGTCGACACTGACGCCATCATTCCCAAGCAGTTCTTAAAGTCGATTCGCAAAACAGGCTTTGGCCCTAATCTTTTTGACGAATGGCGCTACTTGGATGCAGGCTTTCCAGGCCAAGATCCTGCCAGTCGCAAACCCAATCCGGACTTCATTCTCAATCAGGCGCGTTATCAAGGCGCCTCCATTTTGTTGGCACGCAAGAACTTCGGCTGCGGTTCATCTCGCGAACACGCGCCGTGGGCCATTGACCAATATGGTTTTCGCGCCGTCATCGCACCCAGCTATGCCGACATTTTTTTCAACAACTGTTTTAAAAATGGTTTGTTGCCCATCGTTTTGCCTGAAAACATCGTTTCAAAATTGTTTGACGAAGTGGCTGCCTTTCCCGGCTATCAACTCACCATCGATCTTGAGCGCCAAGTGGTGGTTCGTGCACAAGGTGAAGAAGTTCCATTTGATGTCCAAGCATTTCGCAAATACTGTTTGATCAACGGCTTGGATGACATTGGTTTAACTTTGCGCCACGCAGAAAAAATCAAAAACTTCGAAGCTGAACGATTGGCCACAAAGCCATGGTTAGCGCACGTGGCTTGAAAAGCGATTTTGAAAAAACAATGGGTATACATCGGCCTACTCAACTCGGCCTACTCAAAATACACTCCATCTTCTTTATAGTGAATACATCATGAAAATTGCAGTCCTGCCGGGCGACGGCATTGGTACCGAAATCGTTGCAGAAGCCGTCAAGGTTTTGAACGCACTTGATTTGAAATTCGAAATGGAAGAAGCTCTGGTGGGCGGCGCTGCATACGAAGCACACGGACACCCCTTGCCAGAATCCACTTTGAAATTGGCCAAAGAGTCAGACGCTATTTTGTTTGGCGCTGTGGGCGATTGGAAATACGACAAACTCGAGCGGCCTTTGCGCCCAGAACAAGCCATTTTGGGCTTGCGCAAAAACTTGGGGCTGTTCGCCAACTTTCGTCCCGCTATTTGTTACGAAGAATTGGTTGGCGCTTCCAGTTTGAAGCCCGAACTCATCGCTGGGCTTGATATCTTGATCATCCGTGAACTCACGGGCGACATTTACTTTGGTCAACCTCGCGGACGCCGTGTAGCCACAGATGGCCACTTCCCTGGCGCCGAAGAAGCATTCGATACCATGCGTTATTCACGCCCCGAAATTGAGCGAATTGCCCATGTGGCTTTTCAAGCTGCTCGCAAGCGCAGCAAAAAGGTCACCAGCGTTGACAAGTCCAATGTCCTTGAGACTTTCCAGTTCTGGAAAGACGTTGTCACTGACGTTCACAAAGAATACCCCGACGTGGCACTCGACCACATGTACGTCGACAACGCCGCCATGCAATTGGTCAAAGAGCCCAAAAAATTTGACGTGGTGGTCACGGGTAATATGTTCGGTGATATCTTGTCCGACGAAGCCTCCATGCTCACAGGCTCCATTGGCATGCTGCCGTCAGCCAGTTTGAACAGCAAAAACCAAGGTTTGTACGAGCCCAGCCACGGTAGCGCACCCGACATCGCCGGTAAGGATTTAGCAAACCCATTGGCTACAATACTGTCTGCAGCCATGATGTTACGTTTCTCACTGAACCAAGCCCAATCCGCCGATCGCATTGAGACGGCGGTGAAATCTGTATTGGCCTCGGGTTTGCGCACGGTCGACATCTGGTCTGAAGGCACACAAAAGGTCAGCACCCGCGAAATGGGCGAGGCCGTTGTGAAAGCCATTGCGAAAACGACTAAGAGCTAACAGCTCAGACTCGTCATGCCCTTCTGGCTCGACGAGTCGGAATCTCAAAATTAAATTGAAAGGGTGATGACATGAAATTGGTAGGACTTGTAGGCTGGCGCGGCATGGTGGGTTCCGTTTTGATGGACCGCATGCAGGCCGAGGGCGACTTTGGTTTGATCGAACCCTTGTTTTTCTCTACCTCCAATTCTGGCGGCCAAGCCCCCGCCATGGCCAAAAACGAAACAAAGTTGCAAGATGCATTCAACATTGATGCACTGAAACGTTGCGACATCATCATCACGGCACAGGGCGGAGACTACACCACCGAAGTCTTCCCCAAACTGCGCGCTGCCGGCTGGAACGGTCATTGGATTGACGCCGCCTCTACTTTGCGAATGGACAAAGACGCCGTGATCATTTTGGATCCGGTCAACATGCCTGTCATTCAAACGGCACTGAAAAATGGCGGAAAAAATTGGATTGGCGGCAATTGCACAGTCAGCTGTATGTTGATGGGTGTGGGCGCTTTGTACAAGGCGGGTTTGGTTGAATGGATGAGCACCCAAACTTACCAAGCAGCCTCCGGTGGTGGCGCTCAACACATGCGCGAATTACTCACGCAATACGGCACACTGAACGCCGAGGTCAAAGACTTACTCAACGATCCGAAGAGTGCCATTTTGGAAATCGATCGCAAAGTGATTGCCAAACAACGTGCTCTTACAGATACAGAAACAGCCAATTTTGGCGTGCCACTGGGCGGCTCCCTCATTCCTTGGATCGACAAAGACATGGGCATTGGCAAGAACCGTGACGAGTTCGGTTGGGGTGTCTCCAAAGAAGAGTGGAAAGGCATGGCCGAATCCAACAAAATTTTGGGCTTGGGCGAAAGCTTCAACAAGCCAGCCGTTCCTGTCGATGGTTTTTGCGTTCGCGTGGGCGCCATGCGTTGCCACAGCCAGGCCCTGACCTTCAAACTGAAAAAAGACGTGCCCGTGGCCGACATCGAAGCCATGATTGCAGCTGACAACCAGTGGGTCAAAGTGGTACCCAATACACGTGAAGCCACCTTGCAACACCTCACACCCGTGGCGGTGACTGGCACCATGACCATACCCGTGGGACGTATCCGCAAATTGGCCATGGGCCCTGAATATGTAGGTGCTTTCACCATTGGCGATCAGTTGCTGTGGGGTGCTGCAGAGCCATTGCGCCGCATGCTGCGTATTTTGTTGGCAGCTTAAAGGCCCATGACTGTGCGCAGATGACTCAACCCGAATGAACCAATCCCAAGCCCTTTTAAGCATGCTTCGCGTTGGGTTGCTAAGCCTCATTGGCGTTGGCTTGAGCTGCCTGAGTCTGAGTGTTCACGCGTTGACCTTGGCGGGCATCGAGGTGCAATCCAACAAAGGTGAACCATTGCGCGCTGAGATCAGCGTTTCAAGTGCTACAGCTGAAGAATGGGGGCAGCTGGTTGTCAGGGTCGCGCCCGCCGATAGATTTGCCCAACTGGGTTTGGTTTTCACGCCTGCTGTCGGTCAACTGCAAGCTGAGCTATTGGAAACCGCAGATGGCAACAAACGCATTCGCTTGTTGAGTTCACAAGCCTTTTCAGAGAATTTTGTCGATCTTTTGATAGAAGCACACACGCCATCAGGCAAATGGGTAAAAGCATTCACCTTGATGCTCAAACCTGCGCCGGTGAAAGTCGATGTACCCGTCAAGCTACCCCAAGCGGCAACTGTTCAGGCACAAGCTCAAACTCAACAAGCGCCCACTGAACATGTCGTTCAACAAGGCGAAAGTGCCAGTCAAATCATTCAAAAGTGGTTATCTGAAGACATGAGCACACAGCAGATGCTTGTTGCTTTGCTCAAAAATCAGCCCGATGCTTTCATTCAGGGCAATGTGAATTTACTGCGTGCAGGCGTTGTTCTTAAAGCACCCTCACCTACGGCTGTTCGCGCCATTGATACAGAAGATGCACGTCAATTTCTAATCACACAGCAAAAAGAATTTATCGCTTTTTCTCAGGCTGCGGCTCAAAATCCTCA
The DNA here is from genome assembly GCA_937891665.1 of uncultured Burkholderiales bacterium. Lineage (GTDB taxonomy): Bacteria > Pseudomonadota > Gammaproteobacteria > Burkholderiales > Burkholderiaceae_C > Limnohabitans_A. The sequence continues at coordinate 13,705 of CALAGS010000224.1, forward strand.
AGCCATCAATGCGCAAGCCCCGTCCAGGCAAATGATTGGCAAAGTGGGGCAAGAGGATCCCGCCGCCAACACGCCAAGCATCACCATTGATCAACTGAAACTCTCGCAAGCCAAGCTAGAAAAGCAAAATGCAGAAACAAGATTGGCGGCCCAGCGTGCCTTAAAGGATGCTCAAAAACAATTGACAACGCTGCAAGAGAACGTCAACCAATTGGTGCAGCTCACTGCCTCAGCACCCATCAGCGTGAGTCAAGCACCGCTTCCCACTTACACCCAATCGGCCGAAAGTGGCGCTGGCATTCTTAACTTAAACCGCCTGCTTGAAGCACCTCACAAAAATGCTTATCTTTGGGCCGCTCTCACTCTTTTAGGCGTGCTTGCTGTATGGGCAGGTCTTCGAATTCAAAGTCGAAGGTCAAGTCATACTTTGAGCACTTTGATATCTTCTGAAGAGATTGGTAAATCAGCTGGCATAGCTTCGCAAAGCGCCAAGTTAGAAATGCCAGCCAACATCGCGGCACTCGACTTGAATTTAGATTTACCGCCACAAGCCAACACCAATTTTGGCAGCGTCAGATCCCGTGCAAGCACTGAGACTCTCCAGTGAGAATCGCTTTGGGCATCACCTACAACGGTCAGCCCTATCAGGGCTGGCAAAGCCAGAGCACGGGCCTCACCATCCAAGACAAATTGGAAAAAGCCCTCAAAGAGTTCACCACCCAAAAAGTCACCACTCTGTGCGCAGGCCGCACCGATGCTGGCGTTCATGGCTTAATGCAAGTGGTTCACTTCGATACACCCCTTGAGCGCGACATGGGCTCTTGGGTGCGCGGCACCAATCGTTATTTACCCGATGACATTTCCGTTCAATGGGCGCACGAAGTGCCAGCGGAGTTTCATGCGCGGGGCAGCGCCTTATCGCGCCGCTATGCCTATATTTTGCTTGAGTCGCCTGTTCGTCCTAGCTTAGAGTTTGGTCGTGCAGGTTGGGTCTACCGCCCCTTGGACGAATCAGTCATGCGCCAGGCCTCCCAATTTTTGCTGGGTGAGCACGACTTCACATCTTTCAGGGCCAGCAGTTGCCAGGCCTTGTCGCCCGTCAAAACCATGATGCGAGTCGACATTCACAAACACGGCCCCTACTGGCGTTTCGAGTTTGAAGGCAATGCCTTTTTGCACCACATGATTCGCAACATCATGGGTTGCATGGTCACCATTGGCCAGGGCTTTCAAACGCCAGAATGGATGGCTGAAGTGATTGAAAGCAAACGCCGCGACGCAGCCGCTCCCACATTTTCGCCAGACGGTTTGTATTTTCAAGGTCCGGTCTATGAGCCAAAATGGGGGCTGCCCTCTACTACCCCCCCTTTTCACTGGTTGCCATGAGCTCTGCGGTTCACAACACCCTCATCAAAATTTGCGGCCTCACCCGAGAAGCCGATGTCTTGGCCTGCGTCCAAGCCGGTGCCAACGCCATTGGATTTGTGATGTACCCCCCAAGTGCCAGATACGTTTCACCCGAACGTGCCGGCATTCTGGCCAAATTGCTGCCACCCGAGACCACTCCGGTTGTCTTGTTTGTCAATGCCAGCCTAAAAGACGTTCAAGCGGCCTGCCAAGCCGTCCCCAACGCTCTGCTTCAGTTTCACGGCGACGAATCGCCTTCTGAGTGCGAGCGTTTGGCCCACGCAGTCAATCGCCCCTACTGGCGCGCAGCCCGAATTCCCACAGAAAACACCACTTCGTTTGACTTGGTAAAATTCGCCCAACATTACTCAAATGCCCAAGCCATTCTGCTCGACGCTCATGTTGACGGATACGGTGGTGGCGGGAAAACATTCAATTGGTCACAGCTTCCTCCAAACGTCAACGCTCACCTCGTTTTGAGTGGTGGATTGACGCCTGCAAATGTGACCGATGGCATTCGAACGCTTCGGCCCAAAGCCCTGTCTTTGGCCGTTGATGTCAGCTCGGGCGTAGAACTTGATGGCCAAAAAGGCCTCAAAGACGTCCGGAAAATCCAAGAATTTGTGGCTGCTGTCAAAGCAGCCGATGCCATTGAGTAAGCACATGAACAATTATCAGCAACCCGATGCCTCTGGCCACTTCGGCATTTATGGCGGCAGTTTTGTCAGCGAAACCCTGACACATGCCATTTTGGAATTGCGCGAAGCCTACGCCAAGTACCAAAACGATCCTGCGTTTTTAGCCGAGTTCAACTACGAACTGGCGCACTTTGTGGGACGCCCTTCCCCCATCTATCACGCAGCGCGCATGAGCCGTGAAATGGGTGGTGCGCAAATTTATTTGAAGCGCGAAGACCTCAACCACACTGGCGCGCACAAAATCAACAACACCATTGGCCAAGCCATGTTGGCCAAGCGCATGGGCAAGCCTCGCATCATTGCCGAAACAGGCGCCGGACAACACGGCGTGGCTACGGCCACCATTTGTGCGCGGTATGGCCTGGAGTGCGTGGTTTACATGGGCTCAGAAGACGTGAAGCGCCAGAGCCCCAATGTCTATCGCATGAAACTGCTGGGCGCCACCGTGGTCCCCGTGACCTCGGGCAGCCGCACCTTGAAAGATGCTTTGAACGAGGCCATGCGCGATTGGGTGGCCAACGTCGACAACACCTTCTACATCATTGGCACGGTTGCGGGCCCACACCCTTACCCCATGATGGTTCGTGATTTCCAAAGTGTCATTGGCACGGAATGTATCGAGCAAATGCCCAAGCTGTTGGCACAAACTGGTTTGCACAGCCAACAACCTGACGCAGTCATTGCGTGTGTGGGCGGCGGTTCTAACGCCATGGGTATTTTCTATCCCTACATCAACCACAAGAACACACGTTTGATTGGCGTAGAGGCTGCAGGCGAAGGCTTAGAGAGCGGTAAACACTCCGCCTCCTTGCAACGCGGCAGTCCTGGCGTACTGCACGGCAACCGTACTTACATCTTGCAAGATGACAACGGCCAAATTACCGAGACACACAGCATCAGCGCCGGCCTCGACTACCCCGGCGTTGGACCAGAGCACGCTTTCTTGAAAGACATTGGCCGTGCTGAATACGTCGGCATCACCGACCAAGAAGCCTTGGATGCGTTTCACTATTTGTGTCGTACCGAAGGCATCATCCCTGCATTGGAATCTAGCCACGCTGTGGCTTATGCCAAAAAACTGGCCGCCACCATGAAGCCCGATCAGTCCATTTTGATCAACATGTCTGGCCGAGGTGACAAAGACATTGGCACTGTGGCCGACCTCAGCAACGCCGACTTCTACTGCCGACCTAGCTGCCAAGGTCAAGGCGTTAAAGGTGGCTTGGCAATGGGTGAGCAGCCTGTGAAAGTTTTCAAATGAGCCGCATTGAAGCCACCTTCCAACAACTGAAAGCCTCTGGTCGCAAGGCCTTGATTCCCTACGTCACAGCTGGCTATCCTTTTGCCGACGTCACGCCCGAGCTCATGCACGCCATGGTGGAGGCAGGCGCAGATGTCATTGAATTGGGCGTACCCTTTAGCGACCCTTCAGCCGATGGTCCCGTCATTCAAAAAGCGGGCGACAAGGCCTTGGCCTTTGGCATTGGCACCTCGCATGTGATTGACATGGTAAAAGTCTTTCGCGAGAAGAACCATGCCACCCCCGTGGTGCTAATGGGTTATGCCAATCCAATAGAACGCTATGACTTGAAACACGGCAAAGACAGCTTTATTCGCGACGCCTCAGCAGTCGGCATCGATGGGGTCTTGGTGGTGGACTACCCGCCCGAAGAATGCGTTGAGTTTGCCGCTAAATTGCGCGCACACAAAATGGACTTGATCTTTTTACTGGCTCCTACCAGCACTGATCAGCGCATGCAGCAGGTGGCCGATGTGGCCAGTGGTTATGTCTACTATGTCTCTCTGAAGGGCGTCACAGGATCTGGCGCCCTGAACACGGCTGAAGTTGAAGTCATGTTGCCTCGCATTCGCCAAAAAGTGAGCATCCCTGTCGGCGTTGGCTTTGGTATCCGCGATGCCGAAACAGCAAAGGCTATCGGCAAAGTGGCAGATGCAGTGGTCATTGGGAGCAAAATCATCCAATTGATCGAAAATGAACCCCGCGATAAAGTGGCCGCAGTGGCGGGCACTTTCTTGCGCGAAATTCGCCAGGCCATGGACGCCTGATCAACACACAAGGACATCGACATGAGTTGGCTCGAAAAACTGCTCCCCCCAAAAATTCTGCACACCGACCCAGCCGACCGCCGCAGTGTGCCCGAGGGTTTATGGATCAAGTGCCCCAAGTGCGAGTCCGTGCTTTACAAGAATGACTTAGAGCAAAACCAAAACGTTTGCCCCACCTGCAGTCACCACCACCGCATGGGTGCTCGCGCTCGCTTGAACAATTTTTTAGACAATGAAGGTCGCTACGAAATTGGCCAAGAAGTGGTGCCCGTTGACGCCTTGAAATTCAAAGACAGCCGCAAATACCCCGAGCGCATCAAAGAAGCCATGAGCAACACCGGTGAAACCGATGCCTTGGTGGTCATGGGCGGCGCGATTCACAGCATCAATGTGGTTGCTGCTTGTTTTGAATTTGATTTCATGGGTGGCAGCATGGGCTCTGTGGTCGGAGAGCGTTTCGTGCGGGGCGTTGAAACTGCCATCGAGCAAAAAGTGCCCTTCATTTGCTTCACTGCAACTGGTGGCGCACGCATGCAAGAAGGACTTTTGTCTTTGATGCAGATGGCCAAAACCAATGCCGCCCTCACCCGATTGGCCAAAAAAGGCTTGCCTTACATCAGCGTCTTAACCGACCCCACCATGGGCGGCGTGTCGGCTGGCTTTGCTTTCATGGGCGATGTAGTCATTGCTGAACCCAAGGCCCTGATTGGCTTTGCGGGCCCTAGGGTGATTGAAAGCACCGTGCGCGTGACGTTACCAGAAGGTTTCCAACGCGCCGAGTTCTTGCAAGAAAAAGGCGCCATCGACTTCATTTGCGATCGGCGCGAATTGAAGATGAGCATTGCCAATACCTTGGCCATACTGACACGGCAATCGGCCGACGCTGTCAGCTAAATTCAAAAGCCCCCATGTTGCAAACCTGCCAGCAACATGCCGGCAATTTGCAAGATCACCAGCAACACCAAGGGCGACAAGTCAATGCCGCCTGGCTGAGGCAAAGCATTTCGAATAGGCGCCAACCAGGGCTCTACCAATCGAGACAAAAGCATCATGCTGCCGCTATTGGGCTGCACCCAAGACAAGACGGCATACAGCAAAATAATGACGCTGAGGCCAGATACCAGCCAGTGCAAGACGCCAAACAGACTGGCCACCAAAATACCCAGAAAAGCCGCTTGTGTGCCTGTGAGCACCCACATGGCAGTCACATGGCTCAACTTCATCAACCATGCCGCGACCAGACTGGCCGTATCCAAGCGCCCAATGGCTGGCAAAAAGCGCCTGAGCGGCATCACCATCCAATCGGTCACAGCAAAGACAAAGCGGCCAATGGGGTTCTGAAAAGGCAGTCGTTGCCATTGCATCACCAATCGCATGAGACAAGCGCCACCCACCAAACCTGTGGCGACATCCAAGATCAAATTGACAATTTGTAGAAACACTGAAGACCTCCGAGATCACAAATGATAGCTTGAGCCAGAAGGAATCGTAAAATAACGGGTTCCCGCTGAATTTCAGCGTATTTAAGGGCTTTTGTGGCCCTCACTTTAGAAGCGCTCCTCATGTCAGACACGCCAGCAGAAAATCAAACCGCACCCACCGTTGACGAGAACCAACTGATTGCCGAACGCAGAAGCAAGCTCAAGGCCATGCGAGAAGCTCAAAAAGAGGGTAAAGGCGTTGCGTTTCCCAATGACTTCAAACCCGAAGATCGTGCCGCAGGTTTGACCCATGCCCATGGTGAGAAGGCGCCTGAAACTTTAAAAGGCGAAGGGATTGCGCCAACCACAGCCAAAATTGCAGGCCGCATGATGCTCAAGCGTGTGATGGGCAAGGCCAGCTTTGCCAGCTTGCAAGATGCAACCGGTCGCTTCCAAATTTACGTCACACGCGACGACATTGGCGAAGAAGCCTACAACGATTTCAAGCATTGGGACCTGGGCGACATCGTGGCGGCCGAAGGCTATTTGTTCAAAACCAAAATGGGCGAATTGTCACTGCATGCCTCCAGCGTGCGCATGCTGACCAAGAGCCTGCGCCCCATGCCAGACAAGTTTCATGGCGTGGCGGACCAAGAAATCAAATACCGACAGCGCTATGTTGATTTGATGATGGACGAAGAGGCGCGCAAACGTTTCACGGCCCGCAGCAAAGCCGTCAGCGGTCTTCGCGATTTCATGGTCAAACACGACTTCTTAGAAGTTGAAACACCCATGTTGCACCCTATTCCTGGCGGTGCCAACGCCCGCCCCTTTGTCACGCACCACAATGCGCTTGACCAAGAAATGTACTTGCGCATTGCCCCTGAGTTGTACTTGAAACGCTTGTTGGTGGGGGGGTTTGAAAGGGTCTTCGAAATCAACCGCAACTTCCGCAACGAAGGCATTTCCGTTCGCCACAACCCCGAATTCACCATGATGGAGTTCTACGCGGCTTATTGGAACTACCAAGACTTGATGGGCTTTACCGAAGAGCTGGTGCGAGACGCTGCCATGAATGCAGCAGGTCATTTGCAACTGAGCTATGGTGGCAAACCTGTCGATTTAGCCAAGCCTTTTGAGCGCCTCACCATTCGAGAAGCCATTGTGAAGCACACAGACGCTGGCGACAAAGTTGACGACGCAACATGGCTCATTCAAGCCCTGCAAAAACTGGGCATGAGCGAAGCCAAGAACAAATTGTCTCAAAAATCATTGGCCGGCTTGCAAGTTTTGTACTTTGAAGAAACTGTCGAAGACAAATTATGGGAGCCCACGTTCATCATGGAACACCCCACCGAAATTTCACCCTTGGCACGCGCCAACGACCTTCGCCCTGAAGTCACAGAGCGCTTTGAGCTCTACATCACTGGCCGTGAATTTGGCAATGGCTTTTCAGAATTGAACGACGCCGAAGACCAAGTAGCACGCTTTCAAGCGCAAGTCGACGCCAAAGACAGCGGCGACGATGAAGCCATGTTCTTTGACCACGACTTTGTGCGCGCCTTGGAATATGGCATGCCGCCCGCTGGCGGTTGCGGCATTGGCATAGACCGTTTGATGATGTTGCTGACAGACAGCCCCAGCATTCGCGATGTGATTTTGTTTCCCGCGTTAAAGCGAGAGCAAGATTAAAAGTCAGAACAGGCAAGTTCTGAATGCTTGCCGTGGCTTATTGTTTGGGCAAGCGATCCGAGCGAGGCGCTTCTGTGACTTCTTTAACCTCAACATCTACCACCTCTGGCGTATTTTGCGAGCTTGTGCGCCAAGCGCCAAAGGGTGCTTTATTGCGAGCCATGTTTTGATAGCGCTGCCAGACCACGGCCACTTCGGGTTTTCGGCCACGAACCAAAGACCAAAGTGCGCCAGAAATTAAAGCCAATAGCAAGATACACAGTGTGCCTAAGACAAAAACCAGTCCTAGCAAACTGAAAAAGATTTTAAAAATCCAAGCAATCAATTGCATATCAGGGCAAGCAAGCCAAGGCTTGTTGGTAATGGACAGACCGCACCAAATCATCCCAAGCCAAGGCGGGCAAGGTGGGCAGCAGCGCCAAGCGCCGTGATTCACTCAAGTCATCAGGCTGCCACCAGCCCTTGACTTGCGCTTCGGCAAGACCTTCTAAGACCTCGTCAATGACTTTGCTGCCCTTCAAGGATTGATTGCACAGCAAGGCCACATCACATCCGGCTTCGAGCGCCGCCAAGACACCTTTTGTGAAGCTGATGGGCTGGCCATCCAACACACGTGCGCCTAGCATCGACAAATCGTCACTGAACACTGCACCAGTGAATTCCAATTGTTCGCGCAAAATTTCTTGGACCCATTTTTGGGAGAACCCAGCAGGCCGTGAGTCCACCTTGGGATAAATGACGTGCGCGGGCATGACAGCACTCAACTCATTGCTCAACCACTCATAGGGCTTGGCATCCTCTTGAAGGATGGCTTTCAGGCTGCGCTTGTCGACGGGGATGTCGACATGTGAATCGGCCTTGACGTAACCGTGTCCTGGAAAATGCTTGCCGCAATTGCCCATGCCTGCACGCTGCAAGCCATGCATCAGACTTTTGGCCAGCAAACTGACATTGCGGGCATCGCGGCTGAAAGCGCGATCACCAATGACACTGCTTTCGCCATAGTCCAAATCAAGAACGGGTGTGAAACTTAAATCAACACCACAGGCGCGCAACTCTGCAGCCAATAAGTAGCCCACTGCTGTAGCGGCTTTGCAAGCCTTTAAAACACCTTCACCGGCCAGACCTTTGCCATCTTGGGCCCACATTTCGCCCAATCGTCGCATGGCAGGCAAATGTGTGAAGCCATCGTTTCTAAAACGCTGAACCCTGCCGCCTTCGTGGTCGACGCAAATCAACAAATCTTTTCGAACAGCCTTGATGTCTGCACACAAACCCGTGAGCTGCGCGCGGCTTTGCCAATTGCGTCCAAACAAAATGAGGCCACCCGTCAATGGGTTTTTTAGGCGTTTTTTGTCGGTAGCTGTGAGCTCAAAGCCTTCAATGTCGATGATGAGGGGTGCTTGGATGTTCATTCGGTTTTTTCTACGATGCAATAACTTCCCGCGTAATCTGCTTCGTCAGTGACGCTGATGTGTGCTTTTAAATGTTGGGACTCAAACCAGATTTTCAAGGCATCGTGCAAAACAATCACAGGTTGGCCAGAAGGCAGTTTGCCAATTTCGCACGAGCGCCAAGTCATGGGCATGCGCATGCCCATGCCAATGGCCTTGCTAAAAGCTTCCTTGGCAGAAAATCGTGTGGCCACATAACGAACACCCCGTTCTGGCCATCTGGCGCTGCGCGCTTTGTAAGTTGCAAACTCCTGGTCGCTCAAAACCTTTTGAGCAAAGCGGTCGCCGTGCTTTTCCAAGCTCGCTCTGATGCGCCTGACATCACACAGATCGGTACCGATGCCGTAAATCATGTTGGAAGTCTGCTCGTTCAATTCAAAATAAAGGGGCCAAGGCTTGGATCATCGGCCTAAGGCATTTAAATAGCCACGCACTGTCGCAGCGTATCCCATTTCTAGTGCGTCGGCCATCAAGGCGTGACCAATGGAGACCTCCAACAAACCCGGCACAGCATGTGCAAATTTGGGCAGGTTGTCTTGGTTCAAATCATGTCCGGCGTTTACGCCCAAGCCTTGCTCAATGGCTGCCTTAGCAGTGCCAACATACTCTGCCAAACAAGCATCGTTGGTGGCTGTACCAAAGCTTGCTGCATAGGGCTCGGTGTACAACTCCACACGATCGGCACCCACTTGCTTCACAAAAACCATTTGATTGGGATCAGGATCCATGAACAAACTGACGCGAACACCCAAGGACTTGCACTCGTCAATCAAGGGCTTCAGTGTGTCGGCATCTTTGGGAAATGACCAGCCGTGATCGCTGGTGAGTTGACCCTCGCTGTCGGGCACGAAGGTTACTTGGTGCGGCCGGACGGTCCGCACAAAATCCATCAATTGGTGAAACGGATTGCCTTCAATGTTGAATTCCCTGTCTGGCCAACGCTTCATCAAGTCGGCCAGTTCAAACACGTCGGAGGCACGAATGTGACGCTCATCGGGGCGGGGGTGAATGGTAATGCCCTGGGCACCCGCTTCTAGGCACATCTGAGCCGCTTTCAGGACACTGGGAATACCCAAGTGGCGTGAATTGCGCAGCAACGCTACTTTGTTGACATTGACGGACAGCGCCGTTTTAGAATCAGGGGTCATGAAGGTCTCACAAACTTTGAATGTCGATCATCATTTGACGGGTCTTTAAAGTGCCGACACCACAATGGTAATTGAGTAAGGTGCGAAGTTGGGTGCGAAGTGGCGTCAACATGTCTAAGCTCAAACGAAGCGTGTCTGCAAATGGAGATTCTCCATCCAACGCGTTTTGAAGTGCCAGCCATTGAACGCCGCTCAAGGCATGACGATCATCACGGTGTGCCAATCGCAAGCCGCCTTCGGGCACCAAACAATAGTCTCTCGTCTCATCCAAGTCTGCCATGGTGAGGGTCTGAGAATTCAAACTGGGCAGCAGTCCAATTTCTCGAAGCAAGAGCAACTCAAACACTCTGAGAGACGCCTGCAGCAATTCGCCTGGCTCCGTGGCCATGACACGCACGGTGGCAGCGTAGGCATCAAACAATTTGAAATGAGGATCATCGCGCGCCAAGAGGCGCAGTAACAGCTCATTCAGGTAGTACCCCGAAAGCAGCGCATCGCCAGTGGGCATGACATGCCCACCGATCCACTCTACTGACTTCAAGGTTCGAATATCGGCATCGCCACCATAGGCAACTTGAATAGCTTGAAGCGGCAATAAAACAGGCCTGAACGAGGAGCTTGGTTTCTTGGCACCTTTGGCAACCAAGGCAATGCGCCCATGATGCCGAGTGAAGACTTCCAAGATAAGGCTGGACTCGCTCCAGTCGTAGCGGTGAAGCACATAGGCAGGCTCATCCGAAATTCGTTTCAAGACAGCGGCCATGGGCTGCCCTTTTTACTCGTACCCGAAGGAGCGAACACGCGCTTCGTCGTCGGCCCAGCCAGAGCGAACCTTGACCCACAACTCAATAAAGACTTTGGCATCCATGAGCTTTTCCAACTCTTGGCGTGCTTCAGTGCCAATGCGCTTCAGGCGCTCCCCTTTGTCGCCAATGACCATGGCTTTATGGCCCTCGCGCTCAACCACAATGGTGGCAGCAATGCGAATCATGCGATTGGCTGAACGGCTGGGTTCTTCTTCGAATTTATCAATGACCACGGTGGAGGTATAGGGCAACTCATCCCCCGTGAAACGAAACAATTTTTCACGCACAATTTCACTGGCCAAAAACTTTTCGCTTCGGTCAGTGAGTTCATCTTCACCATACATCCACGCCTGTTCGGGCAAGTATTTTTCGCAATACCCCATCAGACGTTCAATGTCTTTGGCATTTTTGGCCGACATCGGAACAAATTCTGCGAAGGAATGGCGCTCTTGCATCTCTTTGAGCCAAGGCGCCAACTCTTCGCGCCGGTTGACGGTGTCCAACTTATTGGCAATCAACAAAACAGGCACATCGGGCTTGAGCAATGTCAAGACTTTGGCGTCGGCAGTGTTGAACATGCCTGCTTCCACCACAAACAGCACCAAATCGACATCGCCCACAGCGCCCAGTACAGTTTTATTCAAAGATTTGTTGAGCGCCGTGTTGTGGCGTGTTTGAAACCCTGGGGTGTCAACAAACACATACTGGGTGGAACCTTCTGTGCGAATGCCCGTAATGCGGTGACGCGTTGTTTGCGCTTTGCGCGAAGTGATGCTGATTTTTTGGCCCACCAGCGCATTGAGCAAAGTCGATTTGCCCACATTGGGCTTGCCAACAATGGCGACCAAACCGCAACGTTGGGCGGGGTTGGTTTCTGTGTTCATTCGCGGGCCTTGACTTTCAAAATTTCAAGCATGGCAGCTGCCGCGGCTTGCTCACCAGCACGTCGCGAGGGGCCGCTACCGTGCTGTGAGAGACTGAGTTCGGGAATGTCGCAAGCAACATCAAAAATTTGTCGGTGAGCTGCGCCCGATGTGGCGACCACAGAATACTGAGGGAGCTGCAATTTTCGGCCTTGTAGCCATTCTTGCAATTCTGTTTTAGGGTCTTTGGCAGCGGCCTGCATCTGCGGATTGATTTCAACATTTTGAAACAATCTGTGCACCAATTGTTCTGCGACTTCGTAACCTGCATCTAAAAAAACAGCACCTAGCAAGGCTTCCAAGGTATCGGCCAAAATAGAGGGGCGGCGCTGTCCACCCGATTTCAACTCACCCTCCCCCAACTTAAGGCAAACTGGAATTTGAAGCGTGAGGGCCAATTGATGCAGCGTTTCTTGCTTGACCAAATTGGCTCTGACGCGAGACAAATCGCCCTCGGGTAAATCACTCAATTGGGCATAAAGTAAATGAGCAACGGCCAGGTTTAAGACTGAATCGCCCAAAAACTCTAGGCGCTCGTTGTGATCGGCGGAGTAACTGCGGTGCGTGACGGCACGCTCCAGCAAACTCGCATCTTTGAAGGTGTGCTGAAGGCGAACTTGCAATTGACTGAGATCGTCGTTCAAACGGATAGCCTGACAGTGAATTTAAAAAATGGCAGTTTCAATGAATGTTGACAAGTTCAAGACAGCAAGCTCAATTGAATGCGCCAATGCGTCCCAGATTTCCAAAATTCATCCAAACAAAAAATGCCCGACCGACGATGTTGGCGTCGGGTACAAAACCCCAATAGCGCGAATCAAGAGAATTGTCTCGATTGTCGCCCATCATGAAGTAATGTCCTTCCGGCACCTTACAAACGACACCCTCTATGGTGTAGTTGCACTGATCTCTGAAAGGAAAATCATCAGCACCCGGAATGAAGGCCGGCCGCTCGTCATCGACAATCAGATTGTGTGGTTTGTTGCCCAATTTTTCTTGCGATTGTTTGAAGTAACGCATCACCGACTCATCAAAAAATTCTGGCAACGCCTCGGTGGGTACAGGCTGACCATTGATCGAGAGTTTTTTGTTCAAGTAGGCCACTTGGTCACCCGGAATAGCCACCACCCGCTTGATGTAATCGACACTGGGGCGCGGGGGGTAACGAAAAACCATCACATCACCGCGCGCGACGGGGGTACCTTGGGTGAGTTTGAGGTTGACCACTGGCAAACGAACGCCATAGTGAAATTTATTCACCAAAATCAAGTCGCCGATCCACAGGGTGGGAATCATGGAACCAGAAGGAATTTTGAAGGGCTCAAACAAAAATGAGCGCAGCACAAAAACGACCAAGATGACGGGAAATAATCCGGCGGTCCAGTCCAACCACCAGGGTTGCATGAGAAGTCGATCGCGCGCTTCGCCCGTTTCGGTGTCTTGTCTGTCGATGCCCATTTTGGACAATTCTTGTTGGCGCTTGGCTTTTTCTTGGTCAAGTTGTTCGACTGCTTTAAGTCGCTGCGGCCAAAAATAAAACTTTTCAGCCAGCCAATAAACACCTGAAATGATGACCGCCATGAGCATCAACAAGGCAAAGTTGCCTTCAATCATGCCGCCGTACCAAGCACCTGCGTAGCCTAGCAAGGCAGCCAGCAAAAAACCCGTTATGACTTCCATCAATCTTCTACCTGCAAAATAGCCAAGAATGCCTCTTGCGGCACCTCAACTGAGCCAATTTGTTTCATGCGTTTTTTACCCGCTTTTTGTTTCTCGAGCAATTTGCGTTTGCGCGAGATATCTCCACCATAGCACTTGGCCAGCACGTTTTTACGCAAGGCTTTGACCGTTTCGCGGGCAATGATGTTGGCACCAATGGCCGCCTGGATGGCCACATCGAACATTTGACGGCTGATAATTTCTCGCATTTTAGCCACCACAGCACGGCCGCGATAGGCCGACTGCGTGCGGTGGACGATGATGGAAAGTGCATCAACCTTCTCGCCGTTCAACAAAATATCGACCTTCACAACATCGGAGGCGCGGTATTCTTTGAATTCGTAATCCATTGAAGCATAGCCTCGTGAGACCGATTTCAATTTGTCAAAAAAGTCCAAAACGATTTCGCCTAAGGGCATCTCATAAGTGAGCATGACCTGTCGACCGTGATAGGACATGTTGAGCTGAACGCCCCGCTTCACGTTGGCCAGTGTCATGACAGGGCCCACATAATCTTGAGGCATGTACAAATGCACCGTGACAATGGGCTCGCGAATCTCTAGCATCTTGCCTTGGTCGGGCATTTTGGCGGGGTTCTCGACCATCACCACCTCACCATCGCCTTTGACAACTTGATAGACCACACTGGGTGCCGTGGTGATCAGATCTTGGTCAAATTCACGCTCCAGACGCTCCTGCACAATTTCCATGTGCAACAAACCCAAGAAGCCACAGCGAAAGCCAAATCCAAGAGCCTGAGAAACCTCAGCTTCGTAATGCAAAGATGAATCGTTGAGCTTCAGTTTTTCGAGTGCGTCTCGCAGGGAGTCGTATTGATTGGCTTCAGTGGGGTACAAACCAGCGAAAACTTGCGGCTGAATTTCCTTGAAACCTGGCAATGCCTTCTCGGCAGGACCTAAATTGTTGGGGAGCTTCTTTTCCAAAGTGATGGTGTCGCCCACTTTGGCGGCTTGCAGCTCTTTAATGCCTGCAATGATATAGCCCACCTCACCGGCCTCAAGACTGTTACGCGGTTCATTGGCGGGCGTAAATACGCCCATGGTGTCTGCGTTGTACACAGTCCCTGTGGCCATCATTTTGAAACGCTCGCCTTTGCCCAAGCGGCCATCGACCACGCGGACCAACATGACAACGCCAACATACGTGTCGAACCAACTGTCAACGATCATGGCGCGAAGGGGCGCGTTGGGGTTTCCTTTGGGTGCCGGAATTTTGGCGACGATGGCCTCCAAAATTTCATCAATGCCCATGCCTGTTTTGGCAGAGCAGGGAATGGCTTCGCTGGCATCGATGCCAATGACATCTTCGACTTCGGCTTTGGCGTTTTCGGGATCGGCTTGAGGCAAGTCCATCTTATTGAGAACGGGTACCACCTCGACACCCAAATCAAGTGCGGTATAGCAATTGGCAACCGTTTGTGCTTCAACACCTTGACTGGCATCGACCACCAACAATGCACCTTCGCAAGCAGACAACGAGCGTGAAACCTCATAAGAGAAGTCAACGTGCCCAGGAGTGTCGATCAAATTGAGGTTGTAAATTTGCCCATCTTTGGCTTTGTATTGCAGCGATGCTGTTTGCGCTTTGATAGTAATGCCACGCTCTTTTTCAATGTCCATGGAGTCTAGAACTTGCGATTGCATTTCGCGCTCTTGCAAACCACCGCAACGTTGAATCAACCGATCGGCGAGTGTCGATTTGCCGTGATCGATGTGCGCAATGATGGAGAAATTTCTGATGTGATTCATCAAGGACCAGCTACAAGTGTTTGAGATTCAAAGAAAGACAAGAAAAAAGGGCGCGTCGAATGAGGACGCGCCCTGAACCAACAATCAATGGCAACTGCGATAGTTGGGACTTCATTGTAGGCAAAAAGCCAGACACGTACAGCCCCAAAACAGCACTTTGCAGGTCGTTGCAAGCTTGCAACAGAAAACTTATCAACAACTTATTCACAAACAAAGAGGGCTCTGTATGAATAACTTGTGGGTGTTCTGTGGATCACCGGTGGACTGATGTAGGAGATCCCACATTGTGAAGCCACCCCTGCTTTTTTTGTCATGAATATTGGTCCAAGAGTGCAGATTTTAACCATTTTCGAAAATCAACCTGCCAAAAAGTTAGTGACTACAAACATAAAAATATTTTTGAAGCGTGGCAAAACCTGCAGTTCCAAAGGGACTCTTGACAAGCGCAAGATCAAGGCATTGGGCGAATTAGCGCAAATCGGGTTAAGTCTCCGCGCCTAAATAGGACGTTCACTGGTTTTGTCTTGTCTAATTTGCTCAGGGCCGCAGCAAAGTCTTTGACTTGGCTGACCTCGATGTTGGCCACCGCCAAAATCACATCGCCTTCTCTCAAACCTGCTCTGATAGCAGGCTCCATCAGGCTTTCAACTCTGACGCCACCTTTGATTTTCAATTCTGTTTTTTGAGTCTCGGTTAAATCGGCAACCACCAATCCTAGGCCCTGAACAGAATTAGCCGCCTTCGGTTTTTCCTCAACTTCAACAGGTTTTTTAGCCACTTTCTCAGGCTCCAACTCCGCGATCACAATGCTCAACTCTTTGGTTGCCCCGCGCCTGAAAATGGTCAAGTTACTTTTTGTTCCGGGCTTTGTATTGCCGACCAATCGGGGCAGGTCGGTTGACTTTTCAATGGGCTTGCCATCGATCTTGATGATCACATCGCCAGGCTCCAACCCAGCCTTGTCGGCGGGTGCACCTGGCTCAATTCGGTTGATGAGTGCGCCCTGCGCTTTGCCTAAACCAATCGATTCCGCAAGCTCTTTGGTCACTTGCTCAATTTGAACGCCAATGCGTCCACGTGTCACACGGCCATTGGCGCGCAATTGCTCACTGACGCGCATGGCCTCGTCCATGGGAATGGCAAAAGAAATGCCCATGAATCCACCAGAGCGAGAGTAAATTTGACTGTTGATACCTACCACCTCCCCTCGCATGTTAATGAGGGGCCCGCCTGAATTGCCAGGGTTAATGGCAACATCTGTTTGAATGAAAGGCAAGTAGTCACCGGTGTCACGTTGCTTGGCGCTCACAATGCCAGCCGTGACGGAGTTATCAAGGCCAAATGGCGACCCAATGGCCATCACCCACTCGCCCACTTTTAAGCGCGACACATCGCCCACTTTCACGGCAGGAAGTCCCGAGGCTTGGATCTTGACAACGGCCACATCAGTGCGTTTGTCAGCGCCAATGATTCTGGCTTTGAATTCGCGTTTGTCTGGCAAAGTTACCAAAACCTCATCGGCACCGTCAACCACATGGGCGTTGGTCATGATGAAGCCATCAGCTGTCAAAATAAATCCCGAACCGACGCCCCTGGGTTGCGACTCTTCGGGTGCTGGCGTTCTGCCTTGGCGAGGCGCCTGTCTTGGGGCATTGGGCGCATTGGGCGTGTTGGGCATTGGAATTCCAAAGAATCGACGGAACAATTCTTGAGTCTCTTCGTCCATGCCACCGCCACTGCTGGCTGGATTGCGGGCTTTTTCAAGCGTGCGAATATTGACCACCGACGGCCCCACTTGTTCGACCAATTCCGTGAAGTCAGGCAAGCCCTTGACGATGGTTTGCTGCGCAAGTGCATGACTGGGGACAAGAGCAAATGTGAGAACCCCCACAGACAAAAACAAGGCATGCAGAACACCCGTCAATTTAAAACTCATCAGTTTCATAAGATATCCAAACTCCAATTTAATCTCTGCACAGAATGCTTATTCTGGTTGCGAATATACAGCGCAACGAAATCCATGCCAACGCTCAGGGAATGAGCGCTTTGCAACCCAAAACCACTGCGTGCGGGATGTTGAGTGGAGCAAAGAAACAAACAGATATTGCTGAAAATCCAAATGGACGCGAATAGCGTAACCACCGTCCAAAGGAGAGCCAATGAGGGGCTGATTTAAATGGGTGCTTAGCGCTGGGCTGGGCGCCACCGAAACAGACTGAGTTGCCAGTGAAAGCACAGTTTGAACTTGCCAATCGTGTCCATCCCAGCACAGCCAACTTTGGGCCAACCGACTTTTCAAACTGTAGACAGAAAAAAACGTCAGCAACACCCATACGCCAAACAAGAGAGCCGCTCGCCAGCCCTCAAAAAGGCCCGCTAACAAACTGGCGCTGAGCGCCAAAAAAGAGAGCATCGCAAGGCCAATGGGCAAGTAAGTGGCCCAAAAAAAACGCCCCACCGGGTAATCGACCGATGGGGCGTTTTGATTCAAAGGAATTAGATCCGACGGAAAACCAAACTGCCGTTGGTGCCACCGAATCCGAAATTATTTTTCAATGCGTATTCAATGTTGACGTCGCGTGCGGTGTTGGCACAGTAATCCAAATCGCATTCTGGATCTTGGTTGTCCAAGTTGATGGTGGGCGGCACTTTTTGGTGGTGCAAAGCCAAGACCGTGAAAATGCTCTCAATGCCACCCGCGCCACCCAACAGGTGTCCTGTCATGGACTTGGTGGAGCTGATCAAAGTTTTCTTGGCGTGATCGCCCAAGGCCGCTTTGATGGCATTGGTTTCATTCAAATCACCCAGAGGTGTTGAAGTGCCATGGGCGTTTAAGTAACCCACTTGATCGGCATTGATGCCGGCATTGCGCATGGCTGACACCATGGCTCGACGGGGTCCGTCCATGCTGGGTGCAGTCATGTGACCCGCATCTGCGCTCATGCCATAGCCACAAATTTCGGCATAAATTTTGGCACCACGAGCTTTAGCGTGTTCGTATTCTTCGACCACCATGACACCAGCGCCTTCACCCAAAACAAAACCGTCACGGTCCTTGTCCCAAGGGCGAGATGCTGCTGCGGGGTTGTCGTTGCGTGTAGACAAGGCGCGCATGGCTGCAAAGCCGCCCAAGCCCAGTGGCGAAATGGTGGCTTCAGAGCCGCCTGCCACCACCACGTCGGCGTCACCATATTCAATCATGCGACTGGCTTCGCCAATGCAGTGAAGGCCTGTGGTGCAAGCGGTCACAACGGCCAAGTTAGGGCCCTTGAAACCAAAACGCATAGACACATGACCCGCAATCATGTTGATGATAGAAGCTGGCACAAAGAATGGCGAAATTCGGCGAGGACCGCGCGCTGTGTACTCGACATGCGTTTGCTCGATCATGGGCAAACCGCCAATGCCAGAACCAATCACGCAAGCGATGCGTGTAGCCAACTCATCGTCTAAGGCCTCACCTGTGGGCAAGCCAGCATCTGCTACAGCTTGCGCGGCTGCGGCAATGCCGTAATGGATAAAGGAATCCATCGTACGCGCCTCTTTGGCGCTGATGTACTGCTCCAAATTGAAACCCTTTACCTCGCCTGCAATTCTGCAGGCGAAAGCGGAAGTGTCAAATTTTGAGATGAGACCAACGCCCGACTGGCCTGCTAAGAGATTGGCCCATGCCTCTGCCACCGTGTTTCCAACGGGACTGATACATCCCAGGCCCGTAACAACAACGCGGCGACGGGTCATCTCAGATCAAGCCTTTTTGCTTTGGGCGTAGTCAATCGCCGCTTTGACAGTGGTGATCTTCTCAGCGTCTTCATCTGGAATTTCAATGCCAAATTCATCTTCTAAAGCCATCACCAGTTCTACGGTGTCCAGTGAGTCTGCACCCAGGTCAGCAACGAATGCTTTTTCAGGTGTGACTTGTGACTCTTCAACGCCAAGTTGCTCAGCAATGATTTTTTTGACACGTGCTTCTATATCGCTCATGGATTCCCTCTGAGGGTTGTAAAAAAGGAGATTTTATCAGGTCATATGCATGCCGCCATTGACATGCAATTCCTGACCCGTTACGTAAGCTGCCAAAGGACTGGCCAAATAGGACACTGCGTGGGCAATATCCTCTGGTAAACCCAGTTTACCCAATGGAATTTGAGCCATCAGGGCTTGGTGCTGTGCCTCTGGCAAAGCGGCTGTCATGTCTGTGGCAATGAAGCCTGGCGCCACACAATTGACTGTGATGTTGCGACTTCCCAACTCTCGGGCCAAAGCGCGGGTCATGCCGGCCACACCGGCCTTGGCTGCAGCGTAATTGGCTTGTCCTGGGTTACCAGCTGCACCCACCACGCTGGTGATGCTGATGATTCGGCCATAGCGCTGCTTCATCATGGGACGCATCACAGCGCGGCTCATGCGAAAAACAGCCTTCAAATTGGTATCCAAAACCGCATCCCAATCGTCGTCTTTCATGCGCATGGCCAAAGTATCGCGGGTAATGCCAGCGTTGTTCACCAAAATATGCAAACCGCCTTGTGACTTGACGATCTCATCGATCAGTGCTTCGCCTGCAACAGCGTCATTGACGTTCAAATTGGCACCACGGCAACCCGAATAGGCGGCCAGCGCGTCAGAAATACGAGCGGCACCTTCGTCCGTGGTGGCTGTGCCAATCACTTTCAAGCCTTGTTTGGCCAATTCAAGTGCGATGGCTGCGCCAATACCCCTAGAGGCACCCGTGACCAGTGCAACTTGGCCTTTGAATTCTGTGATGGTCATGCCAACGCTCCTTTGGCTTCTGCCAATGAGGCAGGGTCGAACACAGGCAGGCCCGTCATGTCTGGATCAATGCGCTTGACCATGCCTGCCAAAACTTTGCCAGGGCCACATTCAAAAACCATGGTCACGCCTTGGGCCTTGATGGCTTTGACGCATTCAACCCAACGCACAGGGCCAAAGGCTTGGCGATAAAGGGCATCGCGAATGCGATCGGCATCTGTTTCAACGGCAACATCGATGTTGTTGACGACTTGAATTTGAGGCGCCGCAAATGGGGTGGCCGCCAATTTTTCTTTCAGCTTTTCGGCCGCAGGCTTCATGAGGCTGGAATGAAAAGGCGCTGACACAGGCAAGTTCAAAGCACGCTTGGCGCCCATGGCTTTTAAAACTTCACAGGCTTTTTCAACGGCAGCTTTGCTACCCGCAATGACTGTTTGAGCAGGATCGTTGAAATTCACAGCCTCGACGACTTCACCGCTGTCAGAAGGGAAGCTGGCTTTTGCTTGAGCACATCCTTCAATGACTTTCGCCGCATCCATTCCCAAAATAGCAGCCATCGCACCCACTCCTACAGCCACTGCATCTTGCATGGCGGCAGCACGGAATCGAACCAGGGGCGCGGCTTGGGCCAATGTCAAAACACCGGCGGCCACAAGAGCTGAATACTCGCCCAATGAGTGGCCAGCAACCACGGCTGGTTGAGCTCCGCCTTCTGCCAACCAAGCTCGATAGGCTGCTATGGCAGAAACCAACATGACAGGCTGCGTATTGGTCGTTAAGCCCAAGGCCTCTTTGGGGCCGTGATGAATCAGCGCTCCCAAGTCTTCGCCCATGGCATCAGAAGCTTCTTTTAAAGTTTCCACAACAGCTGGATGATCACCCCAAGCGTCCAACATGCCCACCGATTGGGAGCCTTGACCTGGAAAAACGAAAGCAAATGAACTCATGATTTCAATGCGCAGTGAATCAATATTTTAAGAGGACCGAGCCCCAAGTAAATCCACCCCCAACGCCTTCAAGCATGAGGGTTTGACCTTTGGTAATTTGTCCAGAACGCACTCCGTGATCAAGCGCCAAAGGAATTGAGGCAGCAGAAGTGTTGCCATGTTGGTCGACTGTGACAATGACTTTTTCCATTGGCATTTTGAGTTTTCGCGCAGTACTTTGCATGATTCGAATATTGGCCTGGTGGGGCACCAACCAATCAATGTCAGTGGCGCTCAAACCAGCTTTACTCAAAGATGCAAGGGCTGTTTCTTCAAGAACGCCAACAGCCAGTTTGAAGACGGCCTGTCCATCCATTTTCAAAACGGGATCACCCAAAATGGCACCGCCAGAAACGTGTCCCGGTACGCACAAAAGTTCTGAATATTTGCCATCGGCGTGAATATCGGTTGCCAAAATACCTGGGGTGCTAGAAGCCTCCAACACAACGGCGCCAGCGCCATCACCAAACAAAACGCAGGTGGTACGGTCTTTGAAATCGAGGATGCGGCTAAAGACTTCTGCACCGATCACCAAGGCTCGTTTGGCCGTTCCGGTTTTGATCATGGCGTCAGCCACAGTCAGGGCATAAATGAAGCCGCTGCAAACCGCTTGCACATCAAAAGCGGGGCACCCAACAATGCCTAATTTACTTTGGAGCAATGCCGCTGTGGAGGGGAACACCATGTCGGGTGTGGACGTAGCCACAATGATCAAATCAATGTCAGAGGCTTGGCAACCAGCCGCCTGCATAGCTCGCTTGGCTGCCTCGGCGCCTAAATCACTGCTAGCCATGCCAGCATCCACAAAATGACGGGCGCGAATGCCTGTTCTTTCTACGATCCAATCGTCAGAGCTTTCGACGCCTTGGGCCGCCAACTCTGCAACAAGATCTGCATTGGTCAGTCTTCTTGGAGGCAAAAAGCTGCCTGTGCCAGAAATACGAGAATAAATGGTCATTCGATAGCGGCCGAGTTGGCTGAATTTTCAGCAAGCCCTTGTGCATTTAACAAAGGGGCTGCATGTGCAATTCGAGCAGCAACGCGACTAAGCAGTTGATGTCTTGCAGCATCATACGCTCGGTTTAAGGCGACGCCGAACGCCAGTTCATCTGCCGAACCATGACTTTTGAAAACCAAGCCGCGCAAACCCAACAGCGCAGCGCCGTTGTAACGGCGATGATCAACTCTGTTTTTAAACGAATTTAGAACAGGATAAGCAACGATAGCAGCGATTTTGGTGAAGATGTTGAGAGAAAACTCAGATTTCAGAAATCCACCCATCATGGTGGCCAAGCCTTCACTCGCCTTCAGAGCCACATTTCCAACGAAACCATCGCACACCACAATATCGACAGTTCCCTTGAAAATATCGTTTCCTTCAACATTGCCATAAAAGTTCAAATCGCCGGAGTTACCAGCAGATCGCAACAATTCGCCAGTTTTTTTGATGATTTCATTGCCTTTTATGGCTTCTTCGCCAATATTTAAGAGGCCAACACTGGGGCTTTCATTGTCTTGCAAGACAGAAACCAAGGCAGAGCCCATGACAGCGAATTGCAAAAGATGCTCGGGCGAGCAATCGACATTGGCACCCAAATCCAACATGGTGGTACCACCGCCCTTGAAATTGGGCATTTGGCCTGCTATGGCAGGCCGGTCAATGCCGTCCATGGTTTTAAGAACATACCTCGCAATGGCCATCAAGGCGCCAGTGTTTCCGGCCGACACAGCAGCATCAGCTTGACCGGTCTTCACCAACTCGATGGCGACACGCATGGATGAGTCTTTTTTCCTGCGCAGGGCCACCTCGACAGAGTCATCCATGCCCACAACTTCAGTGGCTTCAACGATGACAGCGCGCTCATGCTGAAATGAAGCCAGTGCATCAGCTTGGCCGACCAATTGCAAACGCGCGTGAGGGTGAGTGTCTAGAAAATGACGGCAAGCGGGCAGCGTGACGCTTGGCCCGTGGTCTCCCCCCATGCAATCTACTGCAAGGGTGAAAAATTCTTTGGATGACATGTTGTCAACAGACACAAATACAAAGGCCCGAGGCTACCTTGAATGTAGCATCGGGCCTGTATTTCAAGCGTCAATTAAGCTTCTGATTTGTTCTTCAGAACTTGGCGGCCACGGTAAAAACCGTTGGGGCTGATGTGGTGACGCAAATGAGTTTCGCCAGTTGTAGGCTCGACAGCGATACCGGGCACGTTCAGCGCGTTGTGCGAACGGTGCATGCCACGCTTAGAAGGTGACTTTTTATTTTGTTGAACAGCCATGTTGGCTCCTTGGATGCGTTGGAAGCAGCGTTATTGAAGATCAGGACAAACGTCCTTTTCAGGCCAAGCGCAAAAAGCGCAACGCGGCTTAGGGTTAAACAGTGTATGGACTAACGCGCCCTGAAAGGCACGAAGCCGCTGATTATAGCCCAATCTTTTCGGTCAATCCAGCGCTTTATTTTGGTTTATTCTTCAATTGTGCCAATGTCGCAAAAGGGTTCGGCCTTGCATCCAAGGCCTCTTCAAAGGCTTCATCGACAGCCGACATCGGCACCAAAACGGGGCATTTCTCATGCTTAGGCACAATGGGTGCAGACATGATGAGCTCGTCTTCAATGAGTTCGAAAACGTTCAATTCAGGCGTCAAAACCAGCAAATCCTCCTCGGATTCGTCGTCCTCTGCTTCTGCCGTCGCTTCATCTGTGACAAATCGAAAGGTGGCGTCGGCTTTAACAAGCAATTGAACCGGACCCATGCACCTTTGGCACTGCATGGGCAAATCTACTTCGGCCTTCAAATACATCCAAATTTGAGAATCGGCACCCGAAATTGGCACCAACTCTGCTTGAATGTCCCACGAAACCTCGGTTGGCGGTCCTGAATCTTGCAAAGAGGACTCAAGAGGGCTTAAAGCCAATTCAGCCAATCTGCCAAACTGGGCCAGACTCATTTGCCCGTGCAAACCGAGCCCCTCTCTTGCAAAAGCCTTGACATTAAGGCGATTCAAATCAATTTTTTTATCCATGCCTTCAGTGTAAGAGAATTGAGGGATGTCCAAAGACAATCAACAAACCACATTGGCCTCGTCTGGCCGCCCTCTGATCTTGGGCTCGACTTCTCGTTACCGCAAAGAATTGCTGACTAGGCTGCGAATTCCATTTGAAACTGCATCGCCTGATGTGGATGAAACGCCACACAGCAATGAGTCGCCCAAAGACTTGGCTCTCCGATTGGCGCTTGCCAAGGCTCGCGCCGTCGCGCTCAAATATCCAGAGGCCGTCGTGATCGGCTCTGACCAAGTCGCAGACTTAGAAGGAACACCCCTAGGCAAACCTGGCAACCACGCCAACGCCATCTTGCAATTGCAGCGCATGCGCGGCAAAACGGTTATTTTTCAAACAGCGCTGTCAGTTGTGTGTATTGCCACAGGTTATGAGCGCACCGATTTGGCTGAAGTGAAAGTGAAGTTTCGCGATCTAAGCGACGCTGAAATTGAAACTTATTTACGGGCCGAGGAACCTTACGACTGCGCAGGTAGCGCCAAAAGCGAAGGTCTGGGCATTGCGCTTTTGGATGCAATTGTCAACGACGATCCCACCGCATTGATCGGCCTCCCACTGATTAAAACGTGTCAAATGCTTCGAGAAGCGGGTGTGAAATTGTTATGACACAAGCACAGCGCCAATTTGGCAAACTTTTTTTAGTCCCAGCCCCGCTTGACTTTGGTTGCGACGAAGACATTGATCTGCAACAAGTGATGCCCATGGGAACCATCTCAGCAGCCGCCAACATCACACACTGGATTTGCGAGAACGCCAAGACCACACGCGCCTATCTCAAACGAATCGATGTATGCACCCCTTTGAAAGCAAGCATCCAAACACAAACCATTGTCGAGTTGCCAAGGCAAGTGCATAAGAAAGGCGATCACCTGGGCAGCTTTGATGCCAAGCCCTTATTGACAATGGCACTGGCAGGCGAGAACATGGGTTTGGTCAGCGAAGCTGGCATGCCAGCGGTCGCCGATCCTGGTAGTTCAGTGGTTCGTGCAGCGCACGAACTTGGCATTCGAGTCATTCCCCTGGTCGGGCCTGTTTCATTGCTTTTGGCATTGGCCAGCAGTGGCTTGAATGGACAAAATTTTGCGTTTGTTGGGTACCTGCCACAGGAGCCCCAAGATCGCTCCCGAAGAATAAAAGAGTTAGAACAATACGCTTTGAAGTCTGGTCAAACTCAACTCTTCATTGAGACCCCTTATCGCAACGCGGCACTTTGGTCTGCACTTGTTCAAACTTTGCAGCCGGGTAGCCGGCTGGCTTTTAGCAGCGGTTTGACATTGACGACTGCGGTCAATCAAAGTTCGACAACGCAACAGTGGCGAAAGTTGCCCTTAGGACAATTACCTGAAGGTCTAAACAATCAGACGCCAGCCGTTTTTGCAATTGGCGTTTAAGTGGCCGATTCAAAAAAGCCTCAACTGAAGCTGTTAAAAAATCGATTAGCGAATGACAGAACTAGAGCGCATGGCTTTCCAAGCGCCTTCTCCCATGGCAGCGCCAAAGCGCTTCACCAAACGCTCAGCCACATTGTCTTGGCGTGAATAGTCAACCAGGTCCTCAGCTTTCACCACATCACGCGCTACTTGGTCGATGCTGGCCAATTCATCGGCCAATCCCAACTCAACCGCTTGCTGACCCGTCCAAAATAGACCACTGAACATGCCTGGTGTTTCTTTCAAACGATCGCCACGACCTTTTTTGACCACCTCAATGAACTGCGAATGAATGTCGTTCAGCATGAACTGCGCATGTTTTCGTTGCGCCTCAGTCTGAGGGCTAAAGGGGTCTAAAAATCCCTTGTTTTCACCCGCCGTCATGAGCCGTCTTTCGACACCGAGTTTGTCCATCAAGCCAGTAAAGCCAAAGCCATCCATGAGCACCCCAATGCTGCCCACAATGCTGGCTTTGTCGACATAAATTTTGTCAGTTGCCGCAGCGATGTAATAGGCCGCCGATGCACATGACTCTTCAACCACGGCATAAATGGGCTTCTGATGAAGCGCCTTGAGTCGAACGATTTCATCGTTGATGATGCCGGCCTGAACGGGACTGCCACCGGGAGAGTTGATGAGCAAAATCAAGGCTTGCGAGCCAGAATCTTCCAAGGCTGCGCGCATTGAAGCCACCACATTTTCTGCACTGGCATCTGCGCCATCGGCAATTTCACCTTTGATATTGACCAGGGCGGTATGCGGCTGTGTGATGCTGGTAGAAGTTTGGTTGTGTGAAAACACCTGCCACAGCACCACCAACCAAAACAACAACCAGCCCAACCTCAAACCCACTTTCCATCGACGCGAGGCTTGTTGCTCTTTCAAATTGGACTGAACCAAGTCTGACAAGATCTTTCGTTCCCAATGAGCCTCAGCGCTTTCAACGGAAGACTTTGCAGGGGCGCCCATAGACGCTTGATGGTGCAGGCTCTCGTTGGGGGTATTGGATAATTCAGGATGATCAGAACTCATGAGAACTCAAAAGGTTTTAAATTGAAATCAGTATGCCAGTGAACCACACCGCCTTGCTCCGACAAGGTGATTGGGATCAAACCACCCTTGCAAGGCCCGCCCGCGCAAGCGCCAGAATCGGGTCGGTACAAGGCACCGTGTGTGGCACAAATTAGGAATTGTCCGGTTGTGTCAAAAAAACGGTTGGGTTGGAAATCCATCTCCATGGCGACATGGCTGCAACGGTTCAAGTAAGCATGAGCTATGCCTTTAAAACGGATGGCAAATGCCCTGCAGGTTTGGCCACCATAAATGACATCGAAAGGAACCGCTAAGCCCCCGTCGCTCAGGTCAGCTGAATGGCACAAAGGAATGACGGCGCTCTCAAGCATTTTCAATCAGCCATTGCCGCAGTTCAGACACAGAATGCGCAATGAACTTAGGCTTTAAATCATGGAAAGCAGAAGGCTCGTGAGCGCCATAACTAACCCCGACACTGGCACATCCTGCATTCAATGCCATTTGTAAGTCGTGCGTGGTGTCGCCAATCATCAGCGTGCGCTCAGCCTCCACGCCAAACTCCCGCATCAACTCTTGCAGCATGATTGGGCTTGGCTTGCCTGCTGTTTCATCTGCTGTGCGTGAGCCATCAAACATGCCCTTTAAGTGAACGTCATGCAAGGCTTCGTTCAAACCTTTGCGACTTTTGCCAGTGGCCACTGTTAACCAATGGTGCCGCAATTTCAACTCTGCCAACATGGGCAAGACACCGTCAAAAAGAACAATGTCGTTTTGGTGCTCGGTGTAGTGGTGGCGATAGCGCTGCCCAAGTTCTGGGTATTTTTCAACAGCCACATCAGGGGCAGCGTGCGCCAGTGCTTGCATCAGTCCCAACCCGATAACATAAGACGCGGCTTCTTTGCTGGGTTCTTGCCCGCCAACATCGACCACAGCACGCTGAATGCAACGCGTGATGATGGCGGTGGAATCAAACAGCGTGCCATCCCAATCGAAGGTGATCAGGTCAAACTGGCGGGGACGTAAACTTGGGTTTGGCATGATTGACATACAGTTGGAGTTCAGAAGGTAGGCTTGATTTCAACTCGACTCGCTTGCCGGTAGCAGGGTGGGAAAACTGCAAACGCCAGGCATGCAAAAACATTCTCTTCAGGCCCTGTTTTTGAAGTACTTTGTTCCACTCGAAATCACCGTATTTATCGTCGCCAGCAATGGGGTGCCCTTGAGATGCCAAGTGCACCCTAATTTGATGGGTCCGACCTGTCTTGATGGTGACCTCTAACAAGGTGCAACCCACCAAGCGCTCTGCCACTTTCACCAAGGTGATGGACCGCATGCCATCAGGATCCTCGTTGGACGTGACCTTCACACGGCGCTCGCCATCTGGCAAAAGGAATTTGTACAGCGCGCTGTCAATCACCTTTAACTTTTCAGGCCAGCTGCCTTGCACCAAAGCAAGGTAAGTCTTACCTGTTTCCCGCTCTCTGAATTGGTCTTGAAGGTGCTTGAGGGCACTTCTTTTCTTGGCCACCAACAAGATGCCACTGGTTTCACGGTCCAGTCGGTGGACCAATTCAAGCAGTTTTGCCAGTGGCCTGGCCTGACGCAGCTGCTCAATCACCCCAAAACTCACACCAGATCCGCCATGTACCGCTACGCCTGAGGGCTTGTCGATGGCCATTAAAGCGTCGTCTTCTAACAACAAAGGAAATTCACGGCCTGGCGCTGGCCTGGCCGCCTTTTCAGCAACTTTGTCAGAAATTCTCACGGGCGGAAGACGCACGACATCGCCCGTTTCAATCCGCGTGTCTGCAGAGGCGCGGCCCTTATTCACTCGCACCTCACCGCTTCGAATGATTCGATAAACGTGCGTTTTGGGGACCCCCTTAAGGTGCCGAATGAGGAAATTGTCCAAGCGTTGGCCGGCAGACTCCTCGTCCACAGTGAGCCATTTGACCTCCACGGCCGGAGATGTGGCCGAAGAAATGTCCGAATGTGTGGCTTGAGGCCCTATAATGCGATTCACCGGCGTTGTGCTGTAAGTGGTTGATTTGAATGGAAATGAATTCCTGATGACAGGAGTTTAGTTCACTCTCCACCAACAAGCGCCGTAAGTTCGATGCCGCCATGAGCGAAATCCGCAGACTGAAGGCCAGCGCCAACGGTGGTAGATCAGTTTTGTGGCTGGACCGATGCTTTGAAACCCTGATACGGAATATTTTTATTCAGTAGCTTTTCAGCTACCGAACGGATTGAATCGAAATGAGTGTGTTGTTTGGATCTTTGCTGTCTTTCTTGCAGTGGCTATTTGCGCCGCTCGAGACACCATTGCCTGCGCGCGCTCACAGCCTCGATTCTTCCACGCGCCCCTTTCCACATTCCAGCGACAAATTTGCGCCCATGAATGTCGGAATCATTTGGCAATTCCCTTCGTTTCGAACGTCAGTCTCGGCACCGTTGGCTCCTTAAGAGCTGGTTGTTAAACAGGTGATCCGGCCCCAACGCCTAATTTGGCGGGGCTTGTTTTGCTGACACATTGAAAAGAAGGGACGCATCATGAAACGGATGCTGATCAACGCCACACAGGCTGAAGAACGCCGCTTGGCCATCGTCGACGGACAAAAACTCCTCGACTACGAAATTGAAATTGAAGGCCGTGAACAACGCAAAGGCAACATCTACAAGGCGGTTGTTACGCGCGTCGAGCCCTCGCTTGAAGCCTGCTTCGTTGACTACGGCGAAGAGCGCCACGGCTTCTTGCCTTTCAAAGAAATCTCCCGCCAATACTTTGCCGAAGGCGTGCCTGTTAGCCAAGCGCGCATCAACGATGTGATTCGCGAAGGCCAAGAGCTTTTGGTGCAAGTGGAAAAAGAAGAACGTGGCAACAAGGGCGCTGCCCTGACCACTTTCATCAGTTTGGCCGGACGCTATGTGGTCCTCATGCCCAACAACCCACGCGGTGGTGGCGTTAGCCGTCGAATTGAAGGCGACGACCGCGCAGAACTCAAAGAAGCCATGGACCAGTTGGAATATCCCAAAGGGATGTCCATCATTGCCCGCACCGCTGGCATTGGTCGCAGCGCACCTGAATTGCAATGGGACTTGAACTATTTGCTCAAGCTGTGGACCGCCATTGACGGCGCCACGCAAGGTGCCAAAGGCGCCTTCCTGATTTACCAAGAATCCAGCTTGGTCATTCGTGCCATTCGCGATTACTTCAACAGCGACATCGGCGACATCCTGATCGACACCGACGACATCTACGATCAAGCTCAGCAGTTTATGAGCCACGTCATGCCCGAGTTTGCACCGCGTGTGAAGCGTTACCGCGACGATGCACCGCTGTTCAGTCGTTTCCAAATTGAGCACCAAATTGAATCGGCTTATGCGCGCACTGTGCAGTTGCCATCAGGCGGCGCCATCGTCATTGACCACACTGAAGCCTTGGTGTCGGTGGACGTGAACTCTGCACGTGCCATCAAAGGCGGCGACATTGAAGAAACCGCCACGCGCACCAACTTAGAAGCCGCCGACGAAGTGGCCCGCCAAATGCGCTTGCGCGATTTGGGTGGCCTGATCGTCATTGACTTCATTGACATGGAAGAGTCGCGCAACCGCCGTGATGTCGAAAATCGTCTGCGCGATGCCTTGCGTCAAGACCGCGCACGTGTTCAGTTTGGCTCTATCAGCAAGTTTGGTCTCTTAGAAATGAGTCGCCAACGCTTGAAGCCTGCGCTTGCTGAAGGCTCCTCTATTCCATGCCCACGCTGCGGCGGCTCCGGCCATGTGCGCGACACCGAGAGCTCGGCTTTGCAAATTTTGCGCATCATCCAAGAAGAGTCCATGAAGGACAACACGGCCGCAGTGCACGCGCAAGTACCTGTAGAAGTGGCCTCTTTCTTGTTGAACGAAAAGCGCCCAGAAATTGCCAAGATTGAATTGAAACAGCGCATCAATGTGCTGCTGGTTCCCAACAAGTCTTTGGAAACACCGCACTACAAGCTCGAGCGTTTGAAGCACGACGACCCTCGCTTGGACAACATTGAAGCCAGCTACACCATGGCTGAAGTGATGGAAGATCCCACCACTGTGACGCGTCGCTCGCAAGAGCCCACAAACCGTCAAACACCTGTTATCAAAGGCGTTTTGCCTGACGCACCTGCGCCAGCTTCGGTGCCTAAGCCTGAATCTACAAAGCCAGCTCCAACTCAAACCCGTCAACCGGCTGCGAAAGCTGAAAGCACAGGTGGTTTCTTTGGTTGGCTCAAGCGCTTGATGGGCGGCACAACAGAAGCCAAGGAAGAGCCAGCCACAAATGTGGGCAAGCGTGGCGAACGCACACCGAAAGATGGCGATCGCAATGAACGCAGCGACCGCAACGGCGATCGCCGAGGTGGCCGCGGTGGCCGTGGCGGCCGGCGTGGAGATCGAAATGATCGCGGTGAACGCACTGAAGGCGCAACCGAGCGCAACGAGAGCACTGAAGCACGCGCTCCGCGCGAAAATGGCGGTAACCGCCGGGGTGCAGAACGCAGCGATCGCAATGGTCAACGTGGGGAACGAACTGAGCGCGGCGAACGCCGTGAAAGCGCCAACCCTAATGGCAACAATGCTGTCGACACCCAAAATGTCAATGCCGTAGTCTCTGATTCAACTCAGGCAGACCAGCGCAACGAAGCCCGCACAGAAAGAGCCCCT
>CALAGS010000225.1 GCA_937891665.1 uncultured Burkholderiales bacterium
CTTTAGCTCAGTCGGTTAGAGCGATGGAATCATAATCCACAGGTCCGCGGTTCGAATCCGTGAAGAGCCACCAAGTTCAGGGCCCCCCGTGGAAGCACAGGGGGCTTTTCTTATGCACGCTGACAATCGCCGCGGTATTTTGGCCATGAGCCTGGCCATGGCGCTTTTCATTGCCAATGACGCTTTGGTCAAGCAAGTCAGCGCTACGCTGCCCGGCCCTCAACTTATTTTCATTCGCGGTCTGATGGCCACCGCGCTGGTGCTCATCATGGCGCAAGCCATGGGGCATCTCAAAAACTGGCGCCTCATGTTAAACAAGCGTTTGTGGATAAGGGGCTCTGTAGACGCAGTCGCATCCCTTACCTACCTAACAGCCGTCTTTCATTTGCCCTTGGGCAATGCAACGGCCATCAACCTTGCTTCGCCCCTATTTATCACCGTGTTTGCCATCATTTTCTTCAAAGAACAGGTTACGTTACAAAGAGGCGCACTCATTTTGCTAGGGTTCAGTGGGGTGCTGTTGGTGGTTCAGCCCAGCTCAGACGGCTTCAATGTGTATGCTTGGATAGCCGTGCTGGCCACTTTGTTTCATGCCACACGAGACACACTCACTCGGGCTATTGGACTTCACGTGCCCGCACTTCTCATTACGTTGTCAACTGCAGTTTCAGTTGCCATAGCCGCTGGCGGCATTACGCTGACTCAAACATGGACGCCTGTTGACAGCACATCGCTGGCCTTGCTTTTCGGCGCTTCTTTGTTTCTGTCTATGGCTTATTACTTGCTCATTGTGGCCATGCGTTCAGGCGAAATGAGTTTGGTCGCGCCATTCCGATACAGCGGTTTGCTGTTTGCCTTACTCATTGGCTATGTGGTGTGGGATGAAGTGCCCAACCTTTTGGCATGGGGTGGAATTTTGCTTTTGGTTATTTCAGGTCTGTTGATTCTTCAATCAGAAAGACCGAAACAAAATTAATTCTCAATTCACTACAAATCTATCTATTGAACCAAAGCACACCATGAGTTTTGAACCAGTTTCTAAATTAGACGGGCAAGTCGCTGTAATCACGTGGTGTCGATCTTTTGACCAAGGCATTGGGCAAAGCACTTGCGCCTCAAATTCGCGTCATTGCAGCTTTACCTGGCGTGGTCGATGGTGGAAGAAGCTTGTAAATTTTTGATCACCCTAAGCTCGCACTTGCCAAACTGACGCAAAATGCGAACACCAAAGCCAACCAACACCTTCAATGCACCTGCCCAGCGCAAACCCGCGTCCCTCCATTTATTACAACTACCAAGTTTTCAAACCTTGGTTGCCCACTGAACACGAGCCACAGGAAACGAAAAAAGTAGTCATTGTCGGCGCAGGTCCTGCGGGCATGGTCACCGCGTTGGAATTGGCGCGACACGGGGTGGCCAGCGTTGTCTTGGCATCTGAGCTGCAATTTTCACAAGGCTCACGTGCCATTGTGTTCACACGCAGATCAATGGAAATATTGCAGCAAGTGGGCGTGGCGCATCGCATCACTGAAAACGGATTACCTTGGCGCAGCGGCAATTCTATTTACCGCGGACAAAAAGTGTTTCGCATGGAAACACCGCTCGATCCAGACGATCGGTTTTTTCCGATGATCAATATTCAGCAGCAGTACCTAGAAGAGTACTTGCATGATGCGTGCGCAGCCAATCCTTTGATTGATTTTAGATGGGGCAACAAGTTGGTCCACGCTGAGCAATCGGCGGGCATTGTCTCAGCCAATGTCGACACATCTGCTGGCCCCTATCAACTTCAAACCGAGTGGCTTGTGGCGGCCGATGGCGGTCGATCAGAAATTCGCAGTGCCATGAATTTGAAATTGGAAGGAGCCTCTTTCGAAAGCATCTTTGTCATTGCCGACATTCGCATTGACTTGCCCTTTCCCACTGAGCGTTTGGCATTTTTTGATCCAGACTGGAACCGCGGCAATACCATCCTTATGCACAAAGAGCCGCATGGCATTTGGCGGGTGGACTATCAATTACCGCCTGGTGAAACACCTGAAGAAGCTTTGCGAGCAGAGTCCCTGCAAGAGCGCATAGACGCACAACTCAAAATGATTGGCTTTGAAGGCACGCCTTGGGAAATGGACTGGAGTTCTGTTTACTCAGCGCGCACGCTCACCTTGCCTCAATATGTTCACGATCGCATTGTGTTTACAGGCGATGCAGCACACTTGCTTCCCATCTTTGGCGTAAGGGGTGCCAACACAGCGTTTCAAGATGCTCAATCATTGGGATGGCATTTAGCCTATGTGGTCAAAGGCAAAGCGCCAGAACAACTGATGCAAAACCACAGCGACGAGCGTGTGGGCGCTGCTCGCGAAATCATCACTGAGGCTGGCAAAAGTACTCGCTTCATGGCACCACCAAGCAGAGGCTTTAGGTTACTGCGTGATGCGGTTTTGTCTTTGTCATTGACCGAAGAATTTGTGCGACCGCTTTACCACTGGCGCACATCGCGGCCACATGAGTACAAGCACTCTGTGTTAAACAGCACGACTGATGACAATTTGCAATTTACAGGTGGCCCAGCTCTTGGTGCACCGCCTCAAAACGTTCAGCTTCAACAAGATGACTTTTTGTTAGATCACTTAGGTGGTGGGTTTGATTTGGTTTACGTCGCAACACATCAAGACATTCCACAAGACCTTTTGCGGGCCGTTGATCAAGCTAAGAAAAATGGCATCCCTTTGAAATTGTTGGCCATCACACAAGAAACTGTTGATGTCTTGGGTGCAGACAAAACATTGTTTGATCCGCAACAACGATTTCAACTTCTTTACGCCGTCTCAGCAGGGGGTGCTTATTTATTTCGGCCTGACCAACACGTGTGTGCTCGCTGGCTTCAATTGGATGCCGCGCGCCTGCTTTCTAGCCTTCAACTTGCGTTAATGCAATGAACACAATACACACTCTCGACATAGCGGGCCTAGAACAGGTTTACGACCGGTTGGCCACGGCCATCGATGAAGCTGGTCCCGAAAAGTCAGAGCTTTTTTTGGTCAAACTGGCGCTTCTCAATGCCAAAGCGATGGGTCAACCCGATCTGTTTGAAGCACAAGTAGAAGCGGCACTGAAAGATCTGTAAACGAGTACTTGCCTTGGCACTAGCGGGGCAAAGCACATTGCACCGGTTCAGCACCCAATTCACTGACCAGTACTGCGGGATCTATGCCTACTAAAAACTCCCGCCTTCCGCCATTGGTCCATATTTTGGGAAGTTCCAAAATGCTTGACGCTACAAACACGGGTAAGGGCTTGCGCAACATCTGTGCACTCCCAACTGTTTAGACGATTCAGAGTTGCCACCATGCTCCGCATCGTCGTGGGGGTGCTCTGAATAAACAACTTTTTTGGGCTTCAGCCACTGTGTAGCTGGGGTCTCAGATACGTGTTTTGCCATAGGTCAATGCAACTTTTGGTGAGCTGATCATGCCAGCCGTCATGCATTCATTGAATAAGTTTAAGGGTACACCCTGATCCTAGCTTGGTCACAAATTGAATATATTAGGATGGTAGGTTTGAGTTGGCATTTATTTTGCAAACTGGAAAACCTATCTTGTCGGTCTGCACTTGTCTGGTGCGTCGTCAGGATGAACCTTGTATTGCCAAGGCATAAAAATGCTCCCAAGGAGGGGGGTTTTGATGTTTTGGCATGTAATCATGTGTGTAGCGCTTCGCTACTCAAAATTTTAGAAAGATTCAATTCATGAAGAAAATGACACAAACCATGATCGGCGCCGTGCTGGCCACGGCAGGCTTGCTGGCGGCGACATCCGCCATGGCGGGCACAACCTTGGACCAGATTAAACAGCGCGGCCAAATCGTCTGCGGTGTCAGCACCGGTCTGGCCGGTTTTTCGGCTGCTGATTCCAACGGCAATTGGTCGGGTCTGGATGTGGACCATTGCCGTGCCGTGGCCGCTGCTGTTTTGAGCGATGCCACCAAAGTTAAATATGTTCCCCTGACCGCACCTCAGCGTTTCACGGCATTGCAGTCGGGTGAAATTGATGTATTGGCTCGAAACACTACCAACACACTGAACCGGGACGGTTCTTTGGGCCTGCATTTCATCGGCGCCAACTACTACGATGGCCAAGGCTTCATGGTGCCCAAAGGCAAAATCACCAGTGCCAAGCAACTCAAGGGAGCCTCGGTATGCGTGCAGTCTGGCACCACCACCGAGAAGAACCTGACCGACTTCTCTCGCACCAATAAATTGAATTTGAAGCCTGTCGTTTTCGGTGATTTGCAAGCGACCAATGCTGCATATTTTGCTGGCCGTTGCCAAGCTTATACGACCGACGCTTCCGGACTGGCCTCCATCCGTGCCAAAGAAGCTAAGGATCCTTCCGCCCACGTGGTTTTGTCTGATCTGATTTCCAAAGAACCATTAGGCCCCATGGTGCGCCGCGGTGACGACGAATGGTTTGCCATCAACAAATGGGTACTGGCTGGCCTGATCGAAGCCGAAGAGTACGGCATCACCCAAGCCAACGTGGACCAGATGAAGAGCAGCGAAAACCCCCAAATCGGTCGCCTGTTGGGTGCCACCGAGGACTTGGGCAAGCACTTGGGTCTGGACAAAGAGTGGTTGGCCCGTGCCATCAAGACGACTGGCAACTACGGCGAAATGTTCGAGCGCAATGTCGGCCCTAAAACCGCCATCAATTTGCCACGCGGCCTGAACAACCAGTGGAACAAAGGCGGCCTGATGTACGCCTCACCGCTGCGCTGATCAATTGCTTTGATTGAAGGTACCGGATACGCCCCTTTATGGGGTGTATTTTTTTACCCCTCCGACTTTTTTCAGGCAGTCTCATGTCCCATTTTTCCATGATCGAGGCCCGGCCCCTGCCCGGCAAGAAAAACCGATCCATCTCGTGGCGCAGCCACAATGGGCGTTCGGTCATTTATCAGGTCATTGCCGTTTTGTCGGTACTGGCCTTGGTAATTTTGCTGGTGCGCAACACGCTCACCAACATGCGCCTGCGCGGCATCCAAAGTGGCTATGACTTTTTGTTTCAACCGTTTGGCTTTGACATCAGCGAAACGCTGATCGAGTACGCGACCAACAGTTCCTACTTTGTGGCTTTTGCCATCGGTATGCTCAACACGCTCAAAGTGGCGGTGATCGGCATTGTGTTGGCCACAGTGCTGGGTGTGCTGCTGGGGGTGGGGCGGTTTTCGGCCAACTTTTTGGTACGCAAAATTTGTTATGTCTACGTTGAATTTTTCCGTAATGTACCGGTTTATTTGCAGTTGCTTATTTGGTATCTCGTCTTTACCGAGATGCTGCCTGATCTGGACAGCGCTTGGAATTCGGGCCATTTCTTTTTGAGCAAAAACGGGGTCTCGTTTCCATCGCCCGTGTGGCAGTTGGGTCAGACCCTGGCTATGGTCGGTGTGGGTTTGGGCTTGGTCTTTGCCGTGGTTTATCGCCGCATGGCGCAGGCGCATTTTGACCGCACTGGACACACCCGTCCGGTGTGGGCGGTCTCCTTGGCTGTGACGCTGGCGATGGCTGTGCTCGGGTGGTGGGTCGGTGGCGCCCCCAACGAATGGGACTTGCCCAAAAAGGGCGACTTCCAGATCGAAGACGGCGGCGCGTTCAGCCCTGAATTCATGGCCCTGCTGTTTGGCCTGGTGTTTTACACCGCCTCTTTCATCGCCGAAGTCGTTCGCTCGGGCATCGCCTCGGTGTCGCTGGGTCAGCACGAGGCCTCGGCTTCTTTGGGCCTGAACAAAAGCCAGTCCATGCGCTTGGTGGTGCTGCCGCAGGCCTTGCGTGTGATCATTCCCCCGCTGACCAGCCAGTACCTGAACCTGACGAAGAACTCCTCTCTCGCGGTGGCCATTGGCTACCCTGACTTGGTCTCTATTGCTTACACATCACTTAACCAAACGGGTCGCGCCATCGAAGCGTTGTCGATCGTCATGCTGGTGTACCTCACCCTGTCCCTTATCACTTCGGCCCTCATGAACTGGTTCAACACCAGTGCCGCCATCCGGGAGCGCTGACATGAATGTTTTCAAATCCATCGATGCCCGGCCCATGCCAGGTCGCAGTGCGGGGCCTGTGGCCTGGTTGCGCAGCAATTTGTTTTCCAGCCTGGGCAACAGCCTGATGTCGCTGGCCCTGCTGGCCGTGTGCCTGTGGGCCTTGGTCTCCTCTCTCGATTGGGCGGTGTTGCAAGCCGTTTTTGGCAGCAACTTGCAAGCCTGCAACGACGCGCGAGGCGCAGGGGCTTGCTGGGGCGTGATTTCCGAAAAAGGCCGTCTGATCGTGATGGGCCGTTACCCTGAAGTCGAGCACTGGCGACCTGTGATTGCTACCGCCTTGATGTTGGGTGTGGTGGTCATCAGTTGCATGCCGCGTTTTTGGAACAAGGCACTGCCGCTGATTTGGGCCGTGATGTTGGTTGTGTATTTCGTGCTGATGAAGGGCGGCTTTTTCGGCCTGACCGAGGTCGATACCGACCAATGGGGCGGTTTGCCGCTGACGGTGATGCTGACGGTGATCTCCATGACGCTGGCCTTTCCGCTGGCCATCTTTGTGGCGCTGGGCCGTCGCTCTAACATGCCCACCATCAAGACCCTGTGCACGCTCTATGTGGAGTTGGTGCGGGGTGTGCCGCTCATCACCGTGCTGTTCATGGCCTCGTTCATGCTGCCGCTGTTCATGCCCGAGGGCGTGAAGATCGACGTGCTGGTGCGTGTGGTGGTGGGCATCACCCTGTTTTCTGGGGCCTACATGGCCGAGGTGATTCGTGGCGGCTTACAGGCTTTGCCCAAAGGTCAGACCGAAGCGGCCGCCACCTTGGGCCTCACGTATTGGCAAACCCAGCGCATGATCGTATTGCCACAAGCTTTGGCCATCGTGGTGCCGTCCATTATGAACACCTTCATTGGCCTGTTCAAAGACACCTCGCTGGTGACCATTGTGTCGCTCTATGAGCTCACCGGTGCGTTGGGCTTAGCGCTTAACTCGGACGCAGACTGGCGCCCCTTCAAGATCGAAGCCTATTTCTTCATCACCTTAATTTATTTCGCGTTCTGCTTTGCCATGTCGCGCTACAGCCTGTGGATCGAAGAGCGTACGGCCGTGAGCAAAGTCCGCTGATTGAAAGAGACCTATGACCTCCAACGCGACCCCCATCATTGAATTCAAAGGCGTGAACAAGTGGTATGCCAGCAATGGTTACCACGTGCTGCGCGACGTCAACCTGCAGTTCGCCAAAGGCGAAAAAGTGGTTATTTGCGGCCCCTCGGGTTCTGGCAAATCCACCCTGATCCGCTGCATCAACGCCCTGGAGGAATACCAGGAAGGCACCCTCACCGTTGACGGTACCCTTTTAGGCGATGACCTTAAGGGCATTGACAAGGTGCGACGCGAGGTTGGTATGGTGTTCCAGCAGTTCAACCTGTTCCCGCACCTGACTGTGATGGAAAACCTCATTTTGTCACCCACCTGGGTGGCCAAGATGCCTCGCAAGGAAGCCATCGACA
Organism: uncultured Burkholderiales bacterium; assembly: GCA_937891665.1. Lineage (GTDB taxonomy): Bacteria > Pseudomonadota > Gammaproteobacteria > Burkholderiales > Burkholderiaceae_C > Limnohabitans_A. The sequence continues at coordinate 7,549 of CALAGS010000225.1, forward strand.
AAGCCATGGTGCAACTCGAGCGTGTGCGCATTGCCGAGCATGCCAACAAATACCCCCTGCAGTTGTCTGGTGGGCAGCAGCAGCGCGTGGCCATTGCTCGTGCGCTGTGCCTAACGCCCAAGATCATGCTGTTCGATGAGCCCACATCGGCCCTCGACCCCGAGATGATCAAGGAAGTGCTGGACGTGATGATTGAATTGACAAGCCAAGGCATGACCATGTTGTGCGTGACGCACGAGATGGGCTTTGCCAAGGCGGTGGCCGACCGTGTGATTTTCATGGACCAAGGCCAGGTGGTTGAGCAGGCACCACCCCAGCAATTCTTTGACGCGCCACAAACCGACAGGGCGCAGGACTTTTTGTCAAAGATCCTGGGGCATTGAAAACCGATTAGTCAAATAATGTTTAGCTAAAAACACCACCGTAGGTTTTACGCAAGTCACCCTTTTGAACCTTGCCAGTGCCACCCACAGGCAAGGATTCTAAAAAGATCACATCGTCTGGCACCCACCACTTGGCCACACGGCCTTCAAGGAAAGACAAAATCTCTTCCTTCTCGACTGCCTGCCCAGGCTTGCGCACCACAAACATCAACGGACGCTCATCCCACTTGGGATGCTTCACGCCAATAACAGCTGCCATGGCCACAGCGGGGTGCGCAATGGCTGCATTTTCCAAATCAATAGAACTAATCCACTCACCACCGGTTTTAATGACGTCCTTGGTGCGATCGCGAATTTGCATCACACCTTGCGCATCGATGGTGGCAATGTCACCTGTAGGAAACCAGCCGTCTACCAAGGGTGATTTATCGCCTTTGTAATAGCCCGAAATAATCCACTGACCCCGCACCATGAGTTCGCCTTGTGAGGTGCCATCGCGTGGCAGTGTATGACCTTCTTCGTCCACCACTTTGATGTCAACACCAAACACTGAGCGGCCTTGCTTGCCCACCAAGGCATGCCTGTCGGCTGCAGGCATGGCGCGTTGTTCTGGCGTCATGCTGCTCATGGTGGCCACCGCGGTGGTTTCCGTCATGCCCCAGCCGTGGCGCACCTCCACACCATAATCGTCGCTGAATTTGGCAATCAAGGCTGTTGGCATGGCCGAGCCCCCCACAGCAGTGCGCTTCATGGTGCTGAAACGGAGTTTGTTTTGCTCTAGATGCTGAATGAGCGCCATCCAAATGGTGGGCACGCCCGCGCTGATGGTGACTTTTTCGGCTTCAATGAGCTCGTACAAACTGGCGCCATCCAGCTTAGGACCCGGCAAGACCAACTTGGCCCCAGCAATGGGTGCCGCATAAGGAATGCACCACGCATTGATATGGAACATAGGCACCACGGGCAGAATGGCTTCTTCGGGCGACAAGTTCAGAATACTGGGCAAGCAACCCGACAGTGCATTGATCACAATAGCGCGGTGCGAATACATGGCGCCTTTAGGATTGCCGGTGGTGCCTGAGGTGTAGCAAATGGCGGCACCCGTTCGCTCGTCAAAATCTGGCCATTCAAAGGCGTCGCTGGCCGGCGCAATAAGTTCGTCATAACAAAGCACATTGGCCACGCCTTCAATTTCAGGCATGTGCGCACGCTCGGTCAGGCAGACCCATGCACGCACTTTGGGGCAATGTGCCGCAATGCCCTTGACCAATGGGGCAAAGGTGATGTCAAACAACACCACTTCGTCTTCAGCGTGGTTGATGATGTAGATCAGTTGCTGAGGGTGCAAACGAGGATTGCAGGTGTGCATCACCATGCCACTCCCCGACACAGCGTAATAAGCTTCCAAATGGCGGTGGTTGTTCCAGGCAATGGAGCCTACAACACTGCCCTCTTTCAAATTCAAACCCTGCAGTGCGTTGGCTAATTTGCGTGAACGTTTTGCACACTCGGCATAGGTGTAGCGAAACAATGGGCCATGAGTTTCGCGTGAGACAACTTCTTGTCCGCCAAACTGCTTAGCCGCGTGCTCCAAAATGCCCGACAAGAGCAAGGGACGGTCCATGATGAGGCCGGGTTTGAGCATGAGAAATCTCCGAATTGAATGAATACGAAGATGATAGTCTGAAGCCCTAAATTTTCACTCGGGATTGACCCGTAAAGGGCGCCTGATAAAGCCAGACAGGCCGATTGGGACTGGCATCAGTGACTGCTGTGGCTTTAAGCTCTGCCGCCTCAAATTCCAAACTCACCAACCAAGCACCGGGTTTCATTTCTGCTTTGGCTTTTTCAACAGCTCGGGGCATGGTTTCGGGCCGCTGAAACAAATACACCATGTCATAGGCGCCCCAGTGGTCTTCCCAGATATCGCCACACCGCACCTCTGCCCAGGGGCAACGAAACTTGGCCAACCAACTTAAGGGGCGGCTGAATTCAATGCCTATCCACTGTGCATTCACATAAGCCAGTCGCAAAGCCTTCAGGCCATCGCCTGCGCCGCAGCCTGCGTCCAGAATCTTGGCTTGTGCAGGCAAAATAGCCCAGCGCGGCACCTCTCGCAAAGCGTTCAACGGGGTAGGAAATATGGGGGCATCGCGCCAAGCGTGCATGGGGTAGATCCAAATGATCAAAATGAAGGGCAACAACCAGACCCAAGCAGGCACACTGGCCGTGCCCATGAGCCAAAAAGACACTGGAAATCCCATAGCCAAGGCCGCTGTTCTGGCTTGAGAGAAACCTTTGTGCCAAGCAGTGGCAGCGGCAATGACACCAGCGCTTGTTGCAAAAAGCATGGCTACAGAAGAGTGAACCCCCTGTTCAAGCAGGAACAAATAGAGGTACCAAACCCCTCCCCAAACCGCCAAAGCAGCCAAAGGCCAACGGATCAAATTTGACATTTGATTCTTCTTTCAGATAATTCAACCATGCCAGAGAACGACAATGGCTTTGTTCTGTCACACATCATCTCATTTTCAATCATGTTCCAGCCTATTTTCACCGCTCTTCGATTGACATTTGTAAGTGCTTTATTGGGCAGCTTGGCCATGGCCAGCACTGCCTGGGCCTACAAAGTGGAAAAAATTTGTGAAGATATTCCCGCCACCTCCAAGGAGCCTGCGCATAAAAAGTGCAAGGTTGTCAAAGTGAAGGAAGGCGGTTCTTCAGCAAAGGGAGATGGCAAGGGCGACGGAAAAGGTGACGGCAAGGGCGAAGCCAAGGCCGAGACCAAAAAATAATTTATGAACAAACAAACAACCGAGGCTTATACCCTCCTCAAACCCAAGCAGGCAGTGCCCTTGGTCATGGACTCACCGCATTCAAGTCCTGTTTTCCCCAATGACTTCAATGCCGCTTTGCCCTTAGACGACCTGCGCGATGGTGAAGATGTTTTTATCGATGCCTTGTGGTCCCATGCCCCAGAGCATGGCGCACATTTGCTTTTGGCTGAGTTTGCCCGCACCTACATCGACCCTAACAGACACGTGGGCGATGTCGACCTGGCCATGATTGAAGGCGAGTGGCCTCACGCTTATGAGCCAAGTGGCAAAGCCCAAATTGGCAAGTCTCTTATCTGGCGCACCTTAGACGATGGACGCCCTATTTACAACCGCAAACTGTCTGTAGACGAAGTGCACCAACGCATTCAGCGCTATGCCCTTCCCTATCAAGCACAGTTGCAAAACTTAATCAACGAGCATCATCAACAATTTGGTGTTTGCTATCACATCAACTGTCACTCCATGAGTGCTGTCAGCGGCAAGATGGGTGAAGGCGGCGCTGGCATTGCGCGTGCCGATGTAGTTTTAGGCGACCGCGATGGCACCACGTGCTCGGCCGAGTTCACACACTTGGTGAAAGATTTCATGCAGCAATGTAGCTACGACGTCAAAATCAACGACCCCTTCAAAGGTGTTGAATTGGTCCGAGCATTTTCCAACCCTGCGCAAGGCAAACACAGCCTGCAAATTGAGTTGAATAAACGCTTGTACACCGATGATTCAGGCCGAGGCAAAGGGCCAGGCTACGACAAACTCAATCAAGATCTCATCGCGCTCACCGCCTTGCTTGCCGACTTTTCTACACACAAAATATGACCACCTCTGCTCAAACGACGGCGTCCCCTTTTCAAGTCGAGTTAACGGCCCCTGACATCAGTGCTTACCGCGCCAGCAATGTGGGCATTGACTATGTCACTCGAATGGACTCAGGCAAGCCAGGCCCACATGTCATTGTGCAAGCCTTAACGCATGGCAATGAACTGAGCGGCGCCATCACGCTTGACTATTTGTTCAAGCAAAACTTCCAACCCATCTGCGGTGTGGTGTCCTTCATCTTTGCCAACGTGGCCGCCTATCACATGTGGGATCCGGCCAACCCCGATGGCAACCGTTATGTGGAAGAAGACTTCAACCGAGTTTGGTCCGATGAAGTTTTAAAAGGCCCGCGTGACTCCGTTGAACTGCGCCGTGCGCGGGAGTTGGTGGACTACATTGACACCGCCGACTACCTGCTCGATTTGCATTCCATGAGCGCACCCAGTGCGCCTCTCATGGTGTGCGGCGTTCGTCCCAAAGGGGGGCAGAAATCCATTAATTTGTCCGCCAAAATTGGCCTGCCCGAATGGCTCATGATGGACACAGGTCACATCAATGGCCTGCGCATGATTGAACGTGCCGCCTTTGGCGATCCAAGCAAACACAACACCGCCATCTTGCTAGAAGCCGGTCAGCACTGGGAAAAAGCTTGCGAGCAAATTGCCCGCGAAACCACCTTGAAGTTCTTGAAAGTCACGGGTGTGACTTCTGCTGAATGGGCAGACTCGCGTTGCAGCTTGCCACCCGTTGATCAAAAAGTGGTGCAAGTCACAGAGGGTTATGCAGCCCGTTCACTTGACTTTGAATGGCTTGCTGTTTACAACGGTTTGGAAGTGATTGAGAAATCAGGCACAGCCTTAGCTGAGGATGCGGGCCACGCCGTGTGCACGCCGTATGACAATGCTGTGTTGATCATGCCGACGCGCAGCAAACGCTTCACGGTGGGCAGCACCATGGTGCGTTATGGCCGGGTTGAAGGCCTGAGCTAAGGACTCATCTATAATACGAAGCTTGGGGCTGCACTGGTTTCGACATGGGTTCGGACGCGTGGCAGGGCATGTCGAGGTTCTGATCCTCGTAAAACAGCAGAAAAAAAACTAACTGCAAACGACGAACGTTTCGCACTCGCCGCTTAATCCGGTGAGCCTTGCAACAGTTGGCCGATAGGCTGGGCAAGGGGGCTTTAGGCGTTAAAACCTAAAACTTCCAGGCTGCAAGGTAAAACATATGGGCTGGCGTCACATCGGGCACCTTGATGTGACGCGAGAAAATAGGATGCTGGTTGGGTTCATAGCGTGTCGCTGCGCGATGTATTTGACGAGACTTAAATCAGACGACTACACATGTAGAACTGTACGAAAATGGCTTGTGGACGCGGGTTCAATTCCCGCCAGCTCCACCAGATGCAAGTTTAAAAGCCGCCAAGATTAACTTCTTGGCGGCTTTTTAAACGTGAATTACGTCGTCATGTTTGGCCTCGACTTGAGACTGATCAAGCACAGCGAAATGCTAAAAATCAAATCCAAGTTGCTGCGATGCGCTTGCATTTTGCTTCAAAGAAGTCGAACGCTTTCGAAATGTTTGGCGCGAAGCATGCTTCTCCACCACAGCTTGTTTGCCAGCCTTCACCTCTGAAGTTTGACGTCTGGCGTGAAGCAACTGTTTGGACGTGCGTGTAGCCATCGCCAAATCAACCAACGGCTGGGGGATTTGAAGGACAGTAGATGTGTGACTTTGTAAGTGCAGCGGCATAAGAGAGGGTTCAAACAGCCATGTGTCTGAAACATCTCGCATGTAGGGCAACCAGCGCCGAACAAAAACACCGTTCGGATCGTGATCTTGTGCTTGTTTAATGGGGTTGTAAACGCGCGTGGTATTGATGCCCGTGGTGCCCGATTGCATTTGAAGTTGACTCCAGTGAATGCCAGGTTCGTAGTCTAAAAACTGAGTAGCTAGCCATTCACCTACAGGCCGCCAGTGCAACCAAAGTGGATAAGCTGCCACCGAGACCAACATGGACCGCATCCGAAAATTGAGCCAACCTGTTTCTCGAAGCATGGTGACGCAAGCGTCCACCATAGGCCAACCTGTACGCGCATTTTTCAAAGTCTCAAAGTATTCGGAATTGAAGTCTTTTTCGCGCAAGTCATCATAGCCGCGGTGCATATTCCGCCACTCAATGGCAGGTTCACTTTCAAGCTTTTGTATGAAGTGGCAGTGCCAATACAAGCGACTCATGAAACCGCTTAAACCAGCACGATGACGACTGGCCTGTGGTGGCAAGCTGGCCATGTGTGCGCGCGTACTTTGGACGACCTCTCGCATGCTGATGCACCCAAACGCAAGATAAGCAGAAAGACGTGAGCAGGCATCGGGCGCAGACAAAGGTGAAGAAATGCCACCGCGATAACCAATGCTTCGAGCGTTCAAAAAACTATGCAGCGTGGTCAACGCAAGGGTACGGCCGCCGCGCTGTCTGAGAGGCGGATTGTGCAGCAAATGAGATGGCGCAGACATCACGAAGGGTGCTGTAGAAGGCGACTGCCAAAACGTCAAAGGATTCGGATTTTGCTGGGGCGACGCCATATGCCGTTCCCATGCAGCTTGCCATAGATTGCGGTTTTTAAGCCTGCGCACCACACCAAATTGTGCAAACTCTTGCCAATGAACGCTGTGCGCTTGACACCATGCACCTACCTTGAGGTCACGTGCATATGTGAATGCATTGCCTGTTTCTTCATGGGCGTAGAGCCCAGAGAATGGTGCATCGTGCCAAATTTTTGTCAGCACCTCGGGTAACTCACCTGTGTGAATTTCCATGCACCCACCGATTGTTCTTAAATGTGCATCAAGGTCCTGCAAGGACTCTCGAACAAATTCAAAGTGCTGAAGTGCCGTATCGGGTTGCAACCACAGTTCGGGTTCCACAACATAAATGCATCGCACCGGGCCTTGCTTGGCAGCGTAGGCCAGCGCCTCATGATCTTGCCAACGCAAGTCGCGTTTGAACCAGACTAGGCTATAGCTCATTCAGGTAACTCGAGTCAAGACAGACTCTTACCCCTGGCTAAATGCAATTTCTTGTAGCTGGCAATCAATCGGTGGTGTCTGTCCAAGCCTTCCAACTTCATGCTGGTGGGCGTCAAACCAAAGAAACGAACATTGCCATTCACCGAGCCCAACACGGCGTCCATTCTCGCGCTGCCAAACATGCGGCGAAAGTTGTGTTCGTAGTTTTCAATCTCGAGTTCTGGGTTTAAGGCAACTTCAAGCACCACATTCAATGCTTGGTAAAACAGTTTGCGTTCAACGGTGTTGTCGTTGTATTGCAAAAATGCACCTGTCAAATCTTGTGCTGCCTCCAATTGCTTTAAAGCCAGATGAATGAGCAGTTTCAACTCCAGTACCGTCAGTTGGCCCCAGTCGGTATTCTCATCAAACTCAATGCCTATGAGCGTTGCAATGTCGGCATACTCGTCCAATTCGTTGTTTTCCAAACGGTCTAGCAATGCGGTTAAGGCTTTATTGTCCAAGCGGTGCAAGTTCAGAATATCCTCACGGAACAACAAGGCCTTGTTGGTGTTGTCCCAAATCAAATCTTCTACTGGATAAATTTCGGAATAACCCGGCACCAAAATTCGGCACGCCATGGCACCTAGTTGGTCGTGCACCATGGTGTAAACCTCTTTGCCCAAGTTTTTCAAAATGCCAAACAAGGTAGCGGCTTCGTCGGCATTGGCCGTGTTGCTTTTGCCTGCAAAGTTCCATTCGACAAATTCATAATCTGCTTTGGCACTGAAAAAGCGCCAAGACACAATGCCGCTGGAGTCAATGAAGTGCTCTACAAAATTGTAGGGCTCAGTCACGGCGTTGCTTTCAAAGGTGGGCGGCGGCAAATCGTTCAAGCCTTCAAAGCTACGGCCTTGCAGCAGCTCTGTCAGACTGCGCTCCAGAGCCGCTTCTAAACTGGGGTGCGCACCAAAGGAAGCAAATACGCCCCCTGTGCGAGGGTTCATCAAGGTGACGCACATGACGGGGTAGGTACCGCCCAATGAAGCGTCTTTCACCAACACCGGAAAGCCTTGGGCTTCGAGGCCTTGAATGCCAGCCATGATGCTAGGGTATTTTGCCAACACTTCAGCAGGCACATCAGGCAAACAAATTTCGCCTTCCAAAATTTCACGCTTAACGGCGCGTTCAAAAATTTCCGACAAGCATTGCACCTGCGCTTCGGCCAAGGTGTTGCCGGCGCTCATGCCGTTGCTGACAAACAAGTTCTCTACCAAGTTGGACGGGAAGTACACCACCTTGTTGTCAGACTGCCTCACGTAAGGCAAAGAACAAATACCGCGTTCAACATGACCCGAGTTGGTATCAATCAAATGCGAACCTTTCAACTCACCCTCGGGGTTGTAAATTTGGAGACAGTAAGGGTCCAAAATTTCTTTGGGTAACGCATCCTTTTTCCCAGGCTTGAACCATCGCTCGTTAGGATAGTGAACAAACTCAGCATTGGCCAAGTCTTCTCCCCAATAGGCGCCAGCGTAGAAATGGTTGTTGTTAAGTCGCTCGATGTATTCACCCAATGCAGAAGCCAATGCACTCTCTTTGGTCGCCCCTTTGCCATTGGTAAAACACATGGGTGAATGCGCATCGCGAATGTGCAAAGACCATACGTTGGGAATGATGTTGCGCCACGAGGCAATTTCAATCTTGATGCCCAAGTTTGCCAAGGTGCTAGACATGTTGGCAATGGTTTGCTCCAAGGGCAAGTCTTTACCAAGAATAAAGGTGCTACTTTCAGCAGTAGGTTTCAAGCTGAGCAAGGACTGTGCATCTGCATCCAAATTGGCCACTTCTTCAATGACAAATTCGGGGCTGGCTTGCACCACTTTTTTAACAGTACAACGCTCAATCGAATTCAAAATACCACGTCTGTCGACTTCTGAAATTTCAGATGGCAACTCAACTTGGATTTTGAAAATCTGCTGATAACGGTTCTCTGGGTCAACAATGTTGTTTTGAGAGAGACGGATATTTTCTGTCGAGATATTGCGCGTGAGGCAATACAACTTCACAAAGTAAGCAGCGCACAAAGCCGACGATGCTAAAAAGTAATCAAATGGGCCGGGGGCTGAGCCATCGCCTTTGTAACGGATGGGCTGGTCGGCCACAAGCGTGAAGTCATCGAACTTGGCTTCCACACGAAGCTTGTCGAGAAAGTTGACCTTGATTTCCATGGGTTCTATTTCAGAATAAATTCAAAATGAAGGGTTGTATTTAAGTCAGCATCAAGCTTTCAAGTATTTAACCCATAAAGCATTCTGGCATTTCAAATTATGATCGAGCGATGAACTCTGTTGAAGGAACATCGCTGAATAACCTGCCTGAAGCGCCTGAAAAAGTGAGTTTTTGGCAAGCCTTTGCCTTTTGGCTCAAGTTGGGCTTCATCAGCTTCGGCGGGCCTGCTGGCCAAATTGCCATCATGCACGAGGAATTAGTGGTTAGACGGCGCTGGCTTTCAGAAAAACGTTTTCTTCATGCACTCAATTACTGCATGGTGTTGCCCGGACCAGAAGCCCAACAACTGGCCACCTACATTGGCTGGTTGATGCACAAAACAAGGGGCGGCATTGTGGCCGGTGTTTTGTTTGTTCTGCCATCGCTGTTCCTCTTGATTGCTCTGTCGTGGATTTACATCGCCTACGGTCAAGTGGCTTGGGTGGCCGGATTGTTCTATGGCATCAAGCCAGCCGTCACCGCCATCGTCATTCAAGCTGCGCATCGCATAGGCTCACGCGCTTTGAAAAACAACTTTCTGTTGGGCATTGCAGCGGCCAGTTTCGTGGCCATCTTTGCATTCAATGTACCTTTTCCTTTGATCGTTTTGGCGGCTGCCATCATCGGTTTTGTCGGAGGCCGAAAGTGGCCTGATTCATCCAGTGCAGGGGGTGGACATGCTGCCTCTCAAGCCAACTTCGGAAATTCACTCATCAACGATGAAACGCCTACACCACCGCATGCCATTTTCTCTGCGAAGCGCTTGTTGCAGGTGTTGCTGGCAGGCTTTACTTTATGGGCCTTGCCCATGGGCTATTTGGTGATGCACAACGGATGGGATCACACCTTCACCCAAATGAGCTGGTTCTTTACCAAAGCGGCACTGCTCACCTTTGGAGGCGCTTATGCGGTGTTGCCTTATGTTTACCAAGGCGCGGTTGAACAGTTCGGTTGGATCACAGCCACTCAAATGATCGATGGCTTGGCCTTGGGTGAAACCACGCCAGGCCCGCTCATCATGGTGGTGGCTTTTGTGGGTTTTGTGGGCGGCTATGTCAAAGCGGTGCTCGGCCCAGACAGTTTGTTTTTAGCGGGCGCGTTGGCAGCCATGCTGGTCACCTGGTTCACGTTTTTACCTTCGTTTATTTTTATCCTGGCAGGCGGGCCCTTTGTGGAAAGCACGCACAACAATTTGAAATTCACAGCGCCTCTGACGGCCATCACTGCCGCGGTGGTGGGGGTCATTGTGAATTTGGCTTTGTTCTTTGGCTATCACACACTTTGGCCGCAGGGCTTTAGTGGGTCTGTAGATATAGCGTCTGCAATCATTGCAGCAGGCGCTGCCATAGCACTGCTCAAATTCAAGCGCAATGTGATGCAGGTGATTGGGGTTTGTGGATTGGTTGGCATTTGCTTGCAATATGGACTGAAATAAGTCGAAGCCTATTTACACATTGGAATAAATCCTGTAAATTCTGACCAATCTAGTCAGAATTTTTCTGGAGAAAAATATGCAAATATGGCAAATGCAAGAAGCAAAAGCTCGGTTGTCCGAGGTCATCAAATGTGCAGAGACTTCAGGCCCTCAAAACATCACGGTACATGGTCAACCAGTTGCCGTTGTCATTTCTCAGGCTATGTTTGAGAAACTAACAGGCAATCAACAATCGCTGGTTAGTTTTATGCGCGCATCGCCTTTGTATGCCATGGAAGATCTTCCGCTTGAACGTGATAAAAGTCCCACACGCAAGGTTTCACTTTGAGCTACCTGATTGATACCAATGTGCTGTCAGAAATTAGGCGCAAGACGCCTGATGCCAATGTTGTCAAATGGGTTAACAGCAGACCGCCAACATCACTTTATTTGAGTGTGCTAACTTTGGGCGAGTTGCGCAAAGGCATAGACAGTTTGGTCGATACAAAACGCAGACTGAAGTTGGTGGACTGGCTTGAAACTGAACTTCCTTTGTTTTTTGCTGGACGCATACTGGCTATCGACCAAGGCGTTGCCCATCACTGGGGTAGGTTGCTGGCGGAGGCAGGACGAACCATGCCTGCCATAGACAGTCTTCTTGGCGCAACAGCATCACACCATGGTTTAACCATGGTGACGCGCAACAGCAAAGATTTTGAAAACTTAGGACTAGATGTCCTCAACCCTTGGAACGATTGAAACAATGACCAAAGAATTCGACATCGTGGTGCACGGCGCCACTGGCTTTACAGGCCGCCTCATCGCAGAGTATTTACTTACCCGCTCAGACTCAGGGCTCACATGGGCCATGGGTGGCCGAAGCATGGAAAAACTGCAAGCAGTGCGCGCCGAAATCGGCGCACCAGCTTCCACCCCCTTGTTGGTCATTGAAAGCAGCGACGAGGCTTCATTGAAGTCCCTCATGTCCAAAACACGCTTGGTTATTTCAGCAGTGGGTCCCTACCAGCTGTATGGCAACGAGTTGGTCAAAGCCTGCGCCGAATCAGGCGTTGACTATGTTGACTTGTGCGGCGAACCCGCCTGGATGCGCCACATGATTGACCAGCACCAAAGCACTGCAGAGAAAAGCGGCGCTCGCTTGGTGTTCTCTTGCGGCTTTGACTCTAGCCCTTTCGACTTGGGTGTGTTCATGGCACAAGAAGAAATGACCAAGCGTTTTGGCAAGCCCGCACAGCGTGTGCGCGGCCGCGTTCGCAAAATGAAGGGCACATTTTCTGGCGGCACCGCAGCCAGCTTCAAAGCCACTATGGCTGCAGCTGCCACTCAGCCTGGCGTCATAGACTTGCTCAAAAACCCCTTTTCACTCACACCTGGCTTTGAGGGTCCGCGACAACCCACAGGCCACAAACCCATGCTAGATGAAGTGATGGGCGTCTGGGTTGCGCCTTTCATCATGGCCACCATCAACACGCGCAATGTGCACCGCTCCAACTTTTTGTTGAACCATGTGTGGGGCTCCGATTTTGCGTACGACGAAATGATCGTGACTGGACCCGGCGAAAAAGGCGAAGCCATTGCCAACGCCATTGCACAAGATAAGAGCATGAGCGAAGACAAACTCAAACCCGGTGAAGGTCCTTCCAAGGCCGAACGCGAAGCGGGCAGCTATGACGTACTGTTCATTGCGACCAATGAGCAGGGCCAATCTGTCAAAGTGGGCGTCAAAGGCGACCGCGATCCAGGCTATGGCAGCACTTCCAAAATGATTGCCGAAGCGGCCATTTGCTTGCTGAAAGATGCCACAGTCACGAACGGCGGATTCTGGACACCCGCTTCAGCCATGGGCAACGCACTCATCGCTCGACTGCAGTCGCACGCCGGTCTGACATTTACCGTTGAATAAAACGCTCCAAAGCCTTAAGGATTGAGCTCCATCGCAGAAGGCAAATACCCTTTCAGGCTGTGCACGCCATTGGCAAACAAGATGGCGTTCACAGTGGCTTGGGCTGTAGCCTCTGCAGCCATGACCGTCAGCAACAGCATGTCGGGTGCTGCGGTTTCAGCACAAGTGGCAATGGCAAACAAGGTGTCGCCATCCAAGGTGGTGTGAGCAGGCCGGATGCTTCTTGCAAAGCCATCGTGCGCACTCATGGCCAAACGCTTAGCCTGCGATTTGTTCAGGGTGGCATTGGTAGCCACCACACCAATGGAAGTGTTGGTGCCCGCCATTGGAATGGCAGAACTCTGACCCGCCAGCAATGCTTGCTGGGTATTAAGCAAGCGCGTGCCGTCGGCTGTTCTAGCACCTGCCAACACTTGCCCGTTAGCCGGATCGATCACATCGCCAACGGCATTGCATGCCACCATCGCCCCTACTTGCCATGGCCCCACTTTGACCAAAGCATGGCCCATACCGCCTTTCATGGCCCGGTTCAAGCCAAACAATTTACCCACCACGGCACCCGCACCTGCTCCCACATTGCCCGACATGGGAGGTACGACCGAACGCATGGCACTGGCCGTCATCGGTTTTTGATAAAGCGCATCATCGCAAGCCGCATAGCCAGCCGCGGCGTCGGGTCTGATTTTGGCGTTATCGCCTTCTCGTACCAAAGGCAAGTCAAACAACACGGCGGCGGGCACGATGGGCACGCAACCATGGCCGGTTTGAAACCCTAAGTTGCGTTCGTCTAACCACTGCATGACACCGCTTGCAGCATCCAAGCCAAAGGCGCTACCACCAGATAACAAGACCGCATGCACTTTGTCGACCAAATTGGTGGGGTCGAGCAAATCAGTTTCTCGGGTGCCAGGGGCAGCACCCCGCACATCGACACCACCCACTGCACCTTGGGGCGCCAACACCACCGAGCACCCCGTTAGGCGCTGGCTGGAGGTAAAGTGGCCCACATGCAAACCTGCAATATCAGCAATGCTGCCGTAATGCGGATTGGCTCTTTGGCTCAATCGGGTGTTTACAATGTTCTGAGATGTCATCTGAAAGCCTTTTATCAATGCCCCCGCCTTGTCTTGCCAACATGGCTGATGGGACGCCAACCCTGAAGACACAAGGATAACGCGTGTCTTCGTTTGTGCTTCAACGTTTCTTCAGTTTTTTCGCCACCTTGGCGGTCACGTCGGTGGTGGTATTTGGGGTGCTGGAATGGTTGCCCGGCAACGCAGCGCAAGTTATTTTGGGCGAAACTGCTACCCCAGAGTCTTTGGCGGCCATGGAAGAAAAATTGGGCCTTAATCAGCCTGCCCTCTCCCGCTATGTTGATTGGGTAGGTGGCTTGCTTCAAGGCCAATCGGGCATGAGTATTTCCTACGACACACCCACAGCAGTGCTCATGATGGAGCGCATGCACGTCACGCTGCCTTTGGCCATCATGGCCATGAGCATGACCATCATCATGGCCTTGTGTCTGGGTTTGTATGCCGCCTCTAAACAAAACACCGCTGGCGATGTGGGGGTCATGACACTCAGCCAATTGGGCTTGGCTTTGCCAAATTTTTGGTTGGCCATTTTGTTGATCTTGCTTTTTGCAGTGCACCTTCAATGGGTCAGTGCGGGCGGATTTCCAGGGTGGTCTGAGGAAGATGGCGGCGGCTTGTTGGCAGGCACTGCAGCACTGATATTGCCGGCCATCGCATTGGCAGCCGTTCAAACTGCCATCCTCACACGGGTCACACGTTCGGCAGTCATTGAATCGATGTCGGAAGACTACGTGCGCACTGCCCGTGCCAAGGGCCTTTCTAAGCAGCAAGTGCTGTGGCAGCACGTGCTGCGCAACGCCATGATTCCCGTGGTCACGGTCATGGGTTTGCAATTTGGCAACCTCATTACCAGCGCCATCGTCATTGAAAATGTGTTTGTGTTGCCTGGCATTGGTCGCCTCATTTTTCAGGCCATTGCCAACCGCGATTTGATTGTGGTGCGCGACGTGGTGATGTTGCTTTCTGCCATGGTCATCTTGATTAACTTCTTCATTGACCTGCTCTATGCTTGGATTGACCCGCGTTTAAAAACAGGGGCCGCAGCCGTATGAGTAAACCGCCAACTTTCTCAAGCAGTGTGCAACGCGCCTTCAAGCACCCCAGCTTTGTGGCGGGTGCTGCCATTGTGGTGTTGCTTGTGATCAGCGCAACCGTGTCTTTATTTTGGTCGCCCTACCCCGTAGGTGACATTGACATCCCCAATAAATTGGCAGGGCCCAGTGCTCAACATTGGTTTGGCACAGACAGTCTAGGTCGCGACATTGCGTCGCTCTTGTTGGTGGGCAGCCAAAACTCTTTGCTGGTCGGTTTCATTGCGGTGGGCATTGGCTTGGGCTTGGGTGTACCGCTGGGCTTGTTGGCATCTGCCCGACGCGGTTGGATCGAAGAGGTGGTCATGCGCGCTGCCGACTTCACCTTTGCATTCCCCGCATTGCTTTCCGCCATTTTGCTCACTGCCATTTATGGGCCGGGCTTGGTGGTCAGTATCACTGCCATTGGTATTTTCAACATCCCTGTGTTTGCGCGCATCACGCGGGGCGCAGCCAATGCCGTGTGGTCGCGCGACTTCACCTTGGCAGCCAAGGCCGCTGGCAAAACCAAATGGGCTATTACTTGGGAGCATGTGTTGCCCAATGTGGCCAGCGTGCTCATTGTGCAAGCCACTGTGCAATTTGCCATTGCCATCTTGGCTGAAGCCGCATTGTCTTATTTGGGTTTGGGCACCCAACCTCCCAATCCAAGTTGGGGCCGCATGCTGAATGAAGCGCAATCTCAAATGTTCCAAGCGCCAATGCTGGCGGTCTATCCAGGCGTCGCCATTGCACTGGCGGTACTTGGCCTCAATTTGCTCGGCGATGGACTGCGTGACCTGCTCGACCCTCGTTTGTCGAGAACGCGATAAGCGCATTGGCTTGAACATGAAACCCTCCAACGCCACCCCTTTGCTTTCAGTTCGCAATTTGCGAGTTGCACTCCAAACATCGCACGGTCATTTGGAAGCTTTGCGGGGAGTCGATTTTGAGATGCAACGTGGCGACACTTTGGGCTTGATTGGCGAAAGTGGTTGCGGTAAATCACTCACAGCCTTGGCCATCATGGGATTGCTGCCAGATCGCGCCACAGTTTCGGGATCGATTGCATTGAATGGCACTGAGCTTACTCAACTGAGCGAAGAGGCTTTGTGCACCCTGCGAGGTGCACGCATGGCCATGATTTTTCAAGAGCCTATGACTGCGCTCAACCCCTTGCATCCTATTTGGAAACAAATTGCCGAGCCGCTGCAATTGCATCAGGGCATGGATTTGATTTCTGCCAAAGCACGTGCACTTGAATTGTTAGAACGCGTGCAATTGCCACGGGCGCGTGAAAGACTGGACAACTACCCGCACCAACTTTCAGGGGGTCAGCGTCAGCGCGTCATGATCTCTATCGCTCTGGCCTGCCAGCCCGACATTTTGATTGCCGACGAACCCACCACGGCCCTTGATGTCACCGTGCAAAAAGAAGTGCTTGCCTTGATTCGCCAATTGGTGGCCGAAGATGGCATGGGTCTGCTTTTGATTAGTCACGATTTGGGTCTCATGCGCGACCAAGTGGAGCGCGTCATGGTGATGTACGGTGGTGCTGTTGTTGAAAGTGCACCCACTCAAGAATTGTTCAGCATGCGCGCGCACCCTTATACCCAAGGACTGTTTGCTGCACGTCCGCAACTGGGTTTGAAAAGAGGCACACGACTGCAAACCATTGCAGGTAATGTGCCAGAAATTTTCAACTGGCCACAAGGCTGCGCATTTGCCGACCGTTGCGCTTATGTGCAAAACAGTTGCAGGCAGGCTTTGCCGCAGCTTGAACTTGTGCCAGACACAGCCGAAGTCATTGATGACAAAGTTGCTTGCAAGCCAAGACGTGTTAACGAGCATTGGGTGCGTTGCCCTGAATGGCAAAAATTGGAGGCCTCTGCATGAAAAGCCCCCACCCAGTTTTGCTGAACGTGCAACATATGAGTCAGCAATATACTTTGCCCAAGCCTTCGCTGTTTGCCAAGGCAGGGCATGTTCAAGCCTTGAAGGATGTCAGTTTTCAATTGACCGCCGGTAAGAGCATGGGCATTGTGGGCGAATCAGGTTCAGGAAAGTCGACCTTGGCCCGTTTGGTCATGGCTCTTGAAAAACCCACGCAAGGCAAGGTGTTTTTCAATGGAAAAGACTTGAATGCGTTGCCGCAAGACCAGCTTCGACTTGCTCGCAGCGATTTTCAAATGGTCTTCCAAGATCCCTATGGCTCACTCGATCCAAGGCAAAAAGTACTGCGCATCGTGACAGAGCCACTTCACAGTACGTTGAACAGCAGCTCAGGGCAAGCGCTGAGTGCTCAAGATTTAAAAGACCGCGCTGATTTTGCCCTCACAGAAGTCGGATTGCGGGCGTCAGATCTCGACAAATACCCGCATGAATTCTCTGGTGGCCAACGCCAGCGCATCGCCATCGCTAGGGCCTTGATAACCCGACCTTCCCTCATCGTGGCAGACGAGCCCGTGAGCGCTTTGGATGTATCGGTGCAAGCCCAAGTCCTTAACCTCATGATGGATCTGCAAGACCGTTTTGGCTTGAGTTACTTGTTTGTCAGCCATGATCTTGCAGTCATCAACCTGATGTGCGACGATGTGATTGTTCTGCAGCATGGACAAGTGGTGGAGGCTGGTTCGGCCGAAGAAATTTTTCAGCGGCCACAACACCCCTACACCCAAGCCTTGCTGGCTGCCATTCCTGGTCTCTCGCAGTGATTCAAAAACCTGCAAGCCAATTATTTGAAGATGAAGTCTAATTTTTTGATGAAGGAGTTTTTTATGACACAAGCACCTCGTTCAACGCGCCGCCAATTGGGCCAATTTGGTTTAGCCCTGGTTGCAGCGGCCAGCATCATTCTTGTTCATCCTGCAGCACATGCACAGTCTAAAAAAGACAGCGTGGTGGTGGGCATGATTTTGGAGCCCACCAGCCTAGACCCCACCACAGCACCAGCTGCAGCCATTGGCGAAGTGGTGCACTACAACATCTTAGAAGGTCTGACCAAAATCAATGTCGATGGTTCTATCACGCCATTGCTGGCCGAAAGCTGGACCATGGACGCTGACGGCAAGGCCTTCACTTTCAAATTGCGCAAAGGTGTTAAGTTTCAAGATGGCGCAGCCTTTGATTCTGCTGCTGTCAAGTTCAGCTTCGATCGCGCCAAAGCCGAGAAGAGCACCAACAAAGCCAAGGGTGCTGTGTTCAACAACATCAGCCACATCTCCACACCCGATGCGCACACAGTGGTCTTGGTTTTAACCAACCCCGATGGCAATTTCTTGTTCCGCATGGGTGAGAACACAGCCGTCATCTTGCATCCCAATTCTGCTGACAGTGCCGCCACCAAGCCCATTGGCACAGGTCCTTACAAATTAGAAAACTGGGCCAAAGGCACAGCTGTCACATTGACCAAATGGGATGGCTACCGCGATGCCGCCAACGTTAAGCTCAAAAAAGTGACCTTCCGTTTTATCAACGACTCTTCTGCGCAAGTGGCAGCCCTGCTGGCTGGCGACATTGATGGCATGCCTCGCTTTCAGTCACCCCAAAGTTTGAAACAATTTCAAACAGACAAGCGTTTTGCAGTTGAAATGGGCAGCACGGCCGGCAAAGGCATCATGACCATCAACAACAAAAAGAAACCTTTTGACGATGTCCGCGTTCGCCGTGCCCTCTCACACGCCATCGACAAGAAGGCCTTCATTGATGGCGTGTTCGAAGGCTTGGCCAAGCCCATTGGCAGCCACATGGCGCCCACCGATGCCGGCTATGTCGACCTCACAGGCCAATACGCTTTTGATCCTGAAAAAGCCAAAGCATTGCTCAAAGAAGCTGGCGTGCAAACGCCCTTGAATGTGACACTCACATTGCCGCCCCCACCTTACGCACGCAAAGGTGGTGAAATCTTGGCTGCGCAATTGGCCAAAGTAGGCATCGTGGCCAAAATAGAAAATGTGGAATGGGCACAATGGCTAGGCGGCACTTTCAAAGGCAACTTTGACCTCACCGTCATCAACCACGTTGAGCCACTTGATTACATGGCCTATGCCAACCCTAACTACTACTGGGGCTACGACAGCAAAGCCTTCCGTGATCTTGCGGCCAAGCACTCCGCCACAACGGGCGCCAAAGACCGTACCAAATTGTTTGGCGACATGCAGCGCATGATTGCCAATGACTCGGTCAACGTGTTTTTGTTCAACGCCACCAACACGGCGGTTTACAAAAAGGGGCTGAAAGGCTTGTGGTCCAGTTCACCCATTTTTGCCAACGACATGGCTGCGGTTTCCTGGAATTAATTCATGAAGATTTTGGTGACAGGTGGAACCGGCTATATCGGCAGCCACACATGTGTGCAGTTGATTGAAAAAGGCTGGCAGCCTGTCATCATTGACTCTTTGGTCAATTCCAAAATCAGTGTTCTAGATCGCATTCAAAAAATCACAGGTACTCGCCCTGCTTTTATAGAAGGCGACGTGCGCGATGCTGATTTACTTCAAAAGGTTTTAACAGAGCATGCCATTGAGGCCGTCATTCATTTTGCCGGCTTGAAAGCGGTCGGTGAATCGGTCAGCTTGCCCTTGAAGTACTACGACAACAATGTGCATGGCAGCGTGGTGCTCATGCAGGCCATGAAGCAGTGCCATGTCAAAACCTTGGTCTTCAGTTCTTCGGCCACAGTGTATGGCGACTCTTCTGCGCCACCCTGGAATGAGCATGTGCCCACATCGCCCACCAATCCTTATGGGCAAAGCAAACTGATGGTCGATCAGATCATGGCCGATGTATCGGTTTCAGATACCGCATTGTCCATGACGTCGCTGAGGTACTTCAATCCGGTTGGCGCTCATCCTAGCGGCTTGATGGGGGAAGATCCACAGGGCATCCCCAACAATCTCATGCCCTTTCTTGCGCAAGTAGCCGTGGGTAGAAGAGAAATGCTGCAAGTATTTGGCAACGATTACCCAACTTCCGACGGCACCGGGGTTCGCGACTATATCCACGTAACCGACTTAGCAAGTGGGCACATTGCAGCGCTTGTCTACGCCCATGGCCGAAGCGGTCACCACATCTTTAATTTAGGCAGTGGGCAAGGCGTCAGTGTTCTTGAAATGCACCGAGCATTCAGCCAGGCGTGTGGCCGAAATTTACCCTTTGCAATTTCGCCGCGTCGTCCTGGTGATGTGGCAGCTTATTGGGCCGACCCTCAAAAAGCACAAAGTACTTTAGATTGGCAAGCTAAAAAATCAATCGATGACATGTGCCAAGACACATGGCGCTGGCAGTCTCAAAATCCCAACGGATATCCCTGAAGCGCCAGCGTGCGGGAACTTTAAGACGTGTGGAATCTGCCTTTCAAATCCTAAGCGGCTTTGAAAGTGAAGGGCTCTAAAGGCAGACTGCTGGTTCGACCTGCCAATTTGTCGGCCAACAATTCGGCAGATCCTGCTGCCAAAGTCAATCCCAAAGTGCCATGCCCAATATTGGCATAGACATTTTCGCAAGCAGTTTGATCGATGATGGGTCGACTTGAAGGTGTTGCAGGCCGCAAACCTGCCCAAGTTTGAACCTTGTCGTAATCTCCAGCATCTGGAAAATTATCGCGTGCTTGTTGAACCAAGGCTGCAATGCGATTGGCGTCAACTTCCCTGTTTTCACGTCCCAGATCAACCATGCCTGCTGCGCGCAAACGGTGCCCCAATTTGGCAAAAACAATTTTGTGATGGCTGTCGGTAATGGACATGGAAGGTGCAATGCCATGTTCGCAATCAAGCGTGATTGAAAAACCTTTCAGTCCCAGCAAAGGTGCACGTGTTTCAAAATTTTGCAGTAAATCGCGACTGCTGAGGCCAGCGGCTATCACAAAGAAGTCTGCTTTGAATTCTGTGATGTCTGCAGATTTTGCGGCTTCTGCTTGTGGCAATGCCGCGCTTTGCGACTTGAGTTTCAGAGCGATACAACGACGCGCTTCAAGGACGGCCCCAGTGATGCGTGTGTCGTAATGCAACTTGCCACCGTGCGAAACAATCAATCGCTCAAGGTACTTGCAAAGTCCATGGCTGTCGACCACATCTTCTGAGGGCGTGTAAATGCCGCCCACCAACTTACTTTGCATCGCTGCAAGTGCTGGCTCTGTTTGCACGCATTCAGATGCCGATAGCACATGCTGCTCACAGCCCACATTCAAGCTGCGCTGGTAGTTCACTTGTGCGCTGGCCGAAGCCAATGCAGCAGGGTCGCGAAACACCACCAACTTGCCATTGGTGCGGTAATCTAAGCCTGCTGCTGTGGCCCAACTGGCGGGCACATCGGCTAACCATTCTCTTAAGATACGCCTAGACAAATAGCCCAAACCCAGCAAGTCGCGTGTGGTTTGATGCGAACTGGCGCTGGTACAGTGCGATGCAAAACTCAAGGTCCAACGCAAAAAAGCAGGAGACAGCGAGGGGTGGATGTGCAGGGGTCCATCTTTTTGAAGCAACCACTTCGGCAAACTGGTCAGCGCAGTAGGCTCGGCCAATGGTGCCACGTAGCTGTACGAAAGTTGCGCACCATTGGCGTAGCTGGTGACCAAGCCAGGCGCTGCACCCTCTTCAATGACGCTCACTTGCCAGCCATCTTGCATCAAGCGCCAAGCCGTAGACAGGCCCACAATGCCAGCGCCTACAACGCAGACGTGTTTAGTTTGCGGATTCATCATTTGCCATCGTACTGTTTTCCGAGGGCCAATAACTCTGGTGTGCCAATCAGTTGATTCAGCTCATCAAAATTCAACATTTGATCGCGCCATGGCGTGGTGGTTTGGTGTGTCTTCAGACTGCCGTAGTAGCCTTGCAGGGTGTGCGCTACTGCTCGCGCAGTGCCGCCGGGAAAAATCACAATTCGAAATCCGAGCTCTCCCAGTTCAGTGGCACTTTGAATGGGCGTTTGACCGCCCTCGACCATGTTGGCCAACAAAGGAATGCGGTGCGCAAATTGTGCGCAGGCTTGCTGCATTTGCTCGGGGGTGCGCAAGGCCTCAATGAACAAGGCATCGACACCGCAGGCCAAATAGGCCTCTGCACGCTCAAGAGCAGCCTCCAAACCTTCAACGGCCAATGCGTCGGTTCGCGCCAAAATAAGGGTGTTGCTACTTTGGCGCGCATCCAATGCGGCTTTCAATTTGCCTTGCATCTCTGCCACAGGCACCACACCTTTGCCCTCCAAATGGCCGCAACGCTTGGGAAATGTTTGGTCTTCAATTTGAATCATGGCAGCGCCTGCGCGCTCAAAATCGCGCACAGTGCGTTGGGTATTGAGCGCGTTGCCAAAGCCTGTATCGGCATCGACAATCACGGGCACCTTCACTCGATCTGTGATGTGCGCCAAGGTTTGCGCCACCTCGGTGGCTGTGGTGAGGCCAATGTCGGAGCGGCCCAAGCGCGAATAGGCAATTGAGGCACCTGACACATACAAGGCTTCAAATCCTGCTTGCTCTGCAATCAAAGCGCTGAGGGCATCGTAGACACCTGGCGCCAACAATGCCTTGCGTTGCTGCAAACGCTGAGCCAACGAGATCGCTTTGGCTTCTGAGTCTGAACCTGAGGCTGTGAATGTCATAACGTGTTCTCCCGTATTGTGTGTGCAACAGCATGTGCCGCAATGTGACCGCCAGCGATGGCACTGAGCAAACCATTGCCAGACAAATAACCCCAAACCTCTGCACCTGACACACCGCGTGCGGCACCCCCTGCGGCGTACAAGTTGGGCAAGGTTTTGCCATCAGGTTTGAGCACTTGGCATTGCGCATTGATGTTCAAGCCACCTTGTGTGTGAAACAGGGCACCCGTGACTTTGATAGCATGAAAGGGCCCATCGAGTGGTCGCTTAAAACTTCGACCCCAACGGTCTTTTGCGTCTGGCTTTTCAAGCGCGGTGGCTTCTGCCAAATGATTAACTTCCGCCAAGGTTTTGTCTAACGCCATCACGGGGCACCCCACAATGGCAGAGAGCGATTCTGCATTGGCGGCCGACTTCACAGCGCCAGCAGTTTGCGCTGCCACAAAGTCTGGGAAGTCTTGCGCAAAATGCAGCAGCTGATTGTCAAAAACATTCCAAGCTACGCCATCGGGTTGATTCAAAACTTGAACGGCGGCTTCAGAGTACCCTTGAGTTTCGTCGTGAAAGCGCGCGCCAAATCGGTTGATTTGAATGCCGCCTTCCATCATGAGCGCCCAAGATATCAGGCTGCCTTGTGGTGTGGCCCATGACCCATGACCTTGATAAGCACCCATGTCGGCCAACTCGGCACCCAATTGCAAACCCCACGCAACAGCACTGCCGTCGTTGCCCACATGGCCAGCATACTGCGCATCTTTCATGGCCGGTAAATGTTGTTGAACCATCTCGGCATTGCCACCAAAACCATTGCACGCCAAGATCACAGCGTCACAAGACAAGTGGCTGAGGGTGCCATCAGGTTGGGTATAGCTCAGACTGTGAACAAGGCCACTGGCATCTGCGTTCAAGGCCTTCACTTGGGCCTGGGTTAAGACCACGACACCCGCCGCATCTGCAGCAGCACGCAGCCGGCTCATCAAGCCTTCACCCGTTTTTTCAGGCACAGCATGCATGCGGTGCACGCTGTGGCCTGGGTACAAAAACTGGTCGAGCAATTGCCAAGGAACATGGTGATGCGCTTCTAAAGCGTCCATCGCAGGGCCAATGGCTTCGCTGTAAGCCTTGACCAATGCAGGTGCCGCCTGGCCATGCGCTTTGTGCTGAATGTCTTGTGCAAAGAGATCGGTACTGTCTTTGACCTGTGCTGCTTGCTGCACACGCGTGCAAGGCGCTGGCACAAAACCAGAGGACAAAGCGGTCGAGCCCGAAGGCACAGCATCGCGCTCTAACACCACGCACTCAATGCCCAAACGGCTTAAGGCGAGTGCCGCAGTTAAACCGCAGGCCCCAGCACCCACAATGGCAACGGGTGTGTGAATATTTTCTGCCAAGCTGGTCATGCCAAGTAGCTCACGCCAAACTGCTGACAAAAGCGTCGCAGGCCATCACCTGGCCAATCGAAGCCAAGTCTGCCAGTGAAGCCTGATGCAGCGCATCGCTGAAGGCGGCTGAGCCGTCACTTAAAACCACCACTTGGTAGTCGCGCAGATGCGCATCTCGCGCTGTGCTGGCCACACCGCCATTGGTCACAATGCCGCAAACCACCACGGTTTCAATGCCGGCTTTGCGCAACACCCAATCGAGCTGGGTATTGAAAAATGCCGAGTAAGCCACTTTGCAGACCACCAAATCAACGCAGTCTTTTAGCTCTGGCACATTGTCTTGACCTTCACTGCCTGGCGCAAAATCGCCTTTTCTCAAAAAAGGGCGCTTTTCTAGTAGGTGCGGCGACACCATCGGTTCACCCTTGGCGTCTGGCCACAAAGTGAATTGACTGGCCGCTACATAACCGCCTTGCGCCTTCAACGTTTGGGCTACTGGCGCAATGCGCGCAGGCAACAACAAGGCCTGTGAACTGACCGTCTTGCCACGGGCATAAGCACCTTGTGGCGATAAGAAATCATTTTGCAAGTCGACGATGATCAAGGCTGTGCTTGCCGCTGCAAACTTTGAATGTTGCGTCATGAAAAACTTTCTTCAATCCAATTGAAAAGTGATGATCAGAGCTGAGCTGTCACCAACAGATTGCCCATGGCATCTACTTTGGCTTCAAAGCCAGGCTCTAACCACACCGTGGTGTCGGCTTGCTCCAAGATGGCAGGGCCTTGAACTTGCGCACCCACGGGTAACTCCAAACGCGCATAGCGCTGTGCATCCCACCACTTTCCTTGGTGGTACACAGCTTGCACACCCAATGGCTGTGTGCTGCCAGCACCCACCGGTGCCAACACCGACAAATCAAATTTAGGCCGACGACCAATTCGCGCATAGCGCAGGTTCATGACACGCATGACGGGGCCTTCAAGCACACGACCAAACGAGCTTTGATAAGCCTCTGCGAATGCTTGACGCAAACCTTCCGATGTCAATTGAGAGCGTTGGACATTCACTTGAAGAGTGTGCGTTTGACCTGTGAACAACATGTCGAGCGCAATGTTTTCATCCACATTCACAAAACGCACACCTGCAGAATCAAGGCGAACTTGGCAAGCTTCAGCCAATTGGTCTATTCGCGCCATCATGTCTGTGAAGTTCACATCGTGCAATGCTTGGTTCAAAGTTTGCACCGCGTCGTGACGCATGTCGGCCATGACGCAACCCAAGGCGGATGTGACGCCAGGATAACGCGGCACGATACCCGTGGTCACACCCACTTCACGCATCATGGCGCACACATGCAATCCGCCGCCACCGCCAAATGGCATGTACGCAAATTGACGCGGATCGTGCCCTTTTTCAATGGACACCACACGCACTGCGCCCGCCATCTTGGCATTGGCCACTGTGAGCACAGCTTCAGCGGCTTCCAAAGTACTCAGACCAAGTGGTTCAGCCACATGCTTTTGAATGGCTTGCTCTGATAAATCAGCGCGCATGGCTTCCAACAAACCGCCACCCAATGGACGGTCGGCCGCAATGCGGCCCAACAACACATTGGCGTCCGTGACCGTGGGCCTGGTGTTGCCTCGGTCGTAGCAGGCAGGCCCTGGCACACTGCCCGCCGACTCAGGACCGACTTGCAACATGCCACTGGCATCGACAGAGGCAATGGAGCCACCGCCCGCGCCAATGGTTTCTATTTGAATCATGGGCGAGCGAACCACCAAACCAAATTCGATGGCAGTTTGCGCGGCCAGTGCGGCCTCACCCTTTGCCACCAAAGACACATCAAACGAAGTGCCGCCCATGTCACCTGTCATGACATTGGGATACCCCGCTGCGCGTGCAATGGCAGCGCATGCCATGACACCAGCAGCAGGTCCTGACAAGGCCGTTCTCACAGGCACGTCACAAGCTGTTTGACGCGACATGACGCCGCCATTGCTTTGCACAATGAGCAGTTCGCCTTCAAAACCTTGGCCACGCAAATCAGTTTCTAAACGCGTTAAATAGCTGCCTACCACGGGCTGCAATGCCGCATTCAAAGTGGCCGTAGAGCAGCGTTCAAACTCGCGAATTTCAGGCAAAACTTCGCTGGCGGCTGTCACATGCGGGTTGGGCCACATGGCACGCACAGCAGCCACAGCGGCTTGCTCATTGGCCATGTTGGCATAGGCGTTGATGAAGAACACACACACAGCTTCGCACCCTGCATCTAGCAAAGCTTGGGCTTGGACTTTCACTTGATCGATGTTCACAGGTGTGTGAATTTGACCATCGGCCAGCACGCGTTCGTCTACTTCCAAGCGCAAAGCACGCGGCACGATGGGCGTGAAGCTGCCGCGCAAGCCCCATGTTTGAGGCCGATCGCGACGACGCATTTCTAGCACATCGCGAAAGCCGCGCGTGGTGATGATGCCAGTGCGCGCCACTTTGCGTTCTAGCAAGGCATTGGTGCCTACTGTGGTGCCATGCACAATGCTTGCCACACCGGAAGCAGAACCATCCTCAGAAATTTTCTGAATGCCGTTCATAAAACCGCGAGCTTCTTCGCCGCGGGTGGAAGGCACTTTCACAATGCGAGCTGTACCGCTTTGCTCATCAAGCACAAACAAATCGGTGAATGTGCCGCCCACATCGACACCCACCACCCAACGTTTCTGACTCATGATTTTTCCTTTGAAACGTAGGCTTCTTCTAGGTCTTTGGCGCGTGCCTCTGCGCTGCGGTCGCTGGGCTTGCCCCATCCACCGCCGCCCGGTGTTTGCAAGCGCACACGTTCGCCTTTTTTCAAGCGAATGCCCAGCATCTTAGATACCATAGGAGGTGTTTTCCACACACCCTCGTTCTCATACTCAAACACGTTGGGCAAAGCCGACTGACCGCCCGCAATGCCTTTGGGCGCGGCTTTACCGCGTTCGCCAAAGATGAAGGCTTCGGCCGATTCTTCCAACAGTTCAATTTCATACACCGCACCCAAGCCACCTCGATGCTCCCCATCGCCGCCAGAATTGGCACGCAAGGCCCACTGAGTAAACCGAACTGGATAAGCAGCTTCCAAAATTTCCAAGGGCGGAATGGTGGCTGTAGAAATAGGCGCATTGCTGTGCGACAAACCATCGGCGTCAGAATGACCGCCGTGGCCGCCGCCAAAGAAACTGAACATGACCCAGCGCTGGCCTTTGCGTTTGTCGTCGGTACGGTGGCCTGCAATTGACAAGGCGTTGATGGTGCCATACGCATGTGCCACAGCACGTTTGGGATCGGCCAAGGCTGTGGCACTGAAGATCACATCAATCATGCGCAAAATGGTTTCGGTGTAACCACCCACTGGACGTGGACGTTCTGCACTGATGACCAAACGATCGGGAAGGATGAAGTCAACGGCATCCAGCACACCCGCATTGGCAGGCACATCGGGAAAGACGTGCTTCAACGCCACATAACAGGCCGCCACTGCCGTGGCCCTTGAAATGTTGACGGGGCCTGCGCATTGCGCAGAGGTGCGAGAGAAATCCAAGCTTAAACGGTCGCCCTTGATCGTCATGTCAAGCGCAATGGTGAGCGGCGTATCGACCACGCCATCGTTGTCCAGCACATCTTCAAAGCTGTAGCAACCATCTGGCAAGCTGGTAATGTGAGAGCGCATCAAGCGCACCGCACGCGCACGCAATTCGACCATGGCCTGCGCTACTTTGCCATCGCCATATTCATCGAGCAAGCCATTCAAGCGCTTGGCACCCAACTCCAACGCAGCCAATTGACCATTCAAGTCACCCCAAAGGCTGTCTGGCAAACGCGTGTTGGCGCGCAGAATGGCCAAAACATCTTCCTCCAAAACACCTGCCCGCAAAATTCGGACAGGGGGAATTTGAACCGCCTCTTGCCAGCACTCGGTGGCGGCAGGGTTGTAATTACCTGGCACTGCGCCACCCACATCGTGCCAATGGGCTGCCGAAGCCAGAAAGCAAAACAATTGTCCGCCACGAAAAAATGGTCGCACCAGTTTGAAATCGTTGGCGTGTGTGCCACCTTCATAGGGGTCGTTGAACAACCAAATGTCACCGTCTTGCATACCGCCGCGCGTGGCTGCAGCTTTGGCTGCAGCGCGCACCGCAAAGGCCATGGCGCCCACAAACACGGGCAGGCCTGATTTGCCTTGCACCAAGGTATCACCTGTCATGCCATCGTAAATGCCATGACATGCATCGTGTGCTTCTGCAATGATGGGATTGAAAGCACTGCGGTACAGCGTAGCGTCCATTTCGTCGGCCACTTGCTCTAGCCGTCCTCGCAGCACCGCAAGGGTCACGGGATCTAGCGTTGTTTTCATGTCCATCGTCTTCTCACTCATGGGGTACTTTGTTCTTTGTATCAGTCGGTGTGGCGTGCTTTGTGCGCCATGCGTTGTTTGAGCACGTTGACCAAGCCGCCAGCATGGACCATGTCCATTAGAAAAGAAGGCACAGAGTGGCACATCAAAATTTGGCCCTGTGCGTTTTTCACTTGCGGTGTTTCTGTACCGATGATCTGCACCGATTCGTTTTCTTGCAAAGTTTCAGCTTCGGGGCAGGTGAGTAACAACAAGCCTAAGTTGAAGGCATTTCTGAAAAACAGCCCACTGTAGGAAGGCGCAATGACCGCAGCAATGCCCAATTGTTTGAGCGCATCTGCAGCTTGCTCACGCGAAGAGCCAATGCCAAAATTGGGCCCAGCCACCAACACATCGCCAGGCTTCACCCCAGCCGCAAAATCTGTGCGATGCACTTCTAAACAATGTGCCGCAATGACTTCAATGCCGTGCTTCATGTAGGCACCTGGCGCCAAGGCATCGGTATCGATGTTGGCCCCAACACGCCATACTTTGCGAGAGACCATGGCGTCTTGCGTCATGCCAACACCTCGCGTACATCGGCAATGTGGCCCGTCAAGGCAGAAGCAGCAACGGTGGCCGGCGACGCCAAATAAACCTGAACACTGGCAGGTCCCATGCGGCCTTGAAAGTTTCTGGCTGTGCTGGAAATAACGGTAGCGCCTTCTTCAAAAGTACCGCCGTAACCTGCGCACGCACCACAGGCATTTGGCAAGACGCTGGCACCTGCGTCCATCAAAATTTGCATCACACCTTCTTTGGTGGCCTGTGCTTGATCTCTGGCGCTGGCAGGCGCTACCAGCAGTTGCACGCCTGCGGCCACTTTGCGTCCCTTCAAAACTTCAGCCGCTGCGCGCAAATCGGTCAGCTTGGCACCCGTGCATGCACCAATGTAGGCCACTGAAGGTTTGATGTGTGAAAACTCGGCAACCGCTTTGGTGTTTTCAGGACTGTGTGGCGCCGCCACCTGCGGGCTCAATTGCGATGCCTCAAAATCAAAGCGCTGGCAGGCGGCGTTGTCGTCCGTTTCAAAATATTGACTCTGCTCTATAACGGCTTGCGAGACACCTACCGATTTCAAATAATCACGTGTGGTGCTGTCAGCTGCGATCAGCCCAACTTGGGCGCCCATCTCGGCACTCATGTTGGAAAGGGTCATGCGCTCTTGCATTCCCAGACCGCGAACGGTATCACCCGCAAATTCAACGGCTTGATAATTGCCACCATTCATGCCGAACTTGCCAATCATGTGCAGCATCATGTCTTTGGCACAGACGCCTTTTTGCAGTGCACCATGCCACACCATTCTGAGCGTTTCTGGTACTTGCACCCAAATTTCGCCCGTGGCCACCACGCCCAACATCTCAGTGGCGCCAATGCCAAACATGTAAGTGCCAAAAGCGCCACCAGTGGGAGAATGAGAGTCGCCGCCGACACAAAAATAGCCAGGCTTCAGATGACCACGCTCAGGCAAGACCACATGGCAGATACCCTCAGAATCAATCACATGCGGCAATTGCCATTCTTTGGCCACATCGCGTGTGATGCGAATGATTTTTTCAGAATCGGCGTCTCTGGCGGGTACATAGTGATCCAGCACCAGCACCACTTTGTTTCGATCCCAAATTTCAGCACCGATGTCTGCCAGCATGGGCTTTAAGCGACGTGGTCCCGATGAGTCATGAAACATGGCCAAATCAACTTGGCATGTGAGCACATCACCCACCTTCACATGGGACTTTTCGGCGGCGCGTGCGATGAGTTTTTGTGCCAACGTGGCCCCTGAAGACCCAGCGCTGCGTTCAACCCGCAATTCACTTGCTGTGCTCATGATGGCATCACATTCCTAAATAGGCTTGTCGCAAGGTATCGCTGGCCAGTAACTCAGCTGGCAGGCCTTTAAAGCGAATCAAGCCGTTTTCCATGACATAGGCACGGTCAGCAATTTCCAGTGACTGCCCCACGTTTTGCTCCACCAACAAAACCGCCAAGCCACTTGATTTAAGTTGACCAATTAAGGTGAACATCTCTTCTACCAACAGAGGCGACAAGCCCAATGATGGCTCGTCCAGAATGAGCAATTTAGGCTCAGCCATCAAGCCTCGGCCAATGGCCAACATTTGCTGCTCACCCCCACTCAAAGTGCCAGCGAGTTGTTGTATGCGTTCGCGCAGCCTGGGGAAAATGCCAAATATTTTTTCTAAATTTTGGTCACGTCTTTCTCTGCCGCGCGTGAAGGCACCCAGCGATAAGTTTTCCAGAACATTGAGATTGGGGAAAACTTTGCGGCCTTCAGGCACATGAATCAAACCCGCTTGGACCACTTTGCGAGCATGCCAACCGGTGCTGTCTTGGCCATCAAATTTGACGTGCCCACTACGCGCCTTAACCAAACCACTGAGCACACCATTCAGGGTGGTTTTGCCAGCACCATTGCTACCCAACAAGGCAACTGTTTCGCCAGGCATGACTTCCAAATCGACACCGCGCAAGACCTCTACCGCACCATAACCTGCGCGCAATTGTTGAACACTTAACAGTGCATTCATGCTGACAACTCCGCCTGCCGCAAGCGCGCTGCAGTGCCATGCCCTAAATACGCCTCTATCACTTGCGGATGCCTTGTCACTTCTGCGGGGGTACCTTGCGCAATCAATTGTCCTTGCGCCAACACCCAAACATGCTCGGCCAAACTCATGACCGCTTGCATCACGTGTTCAATCATGAACACCGTGACGCCAGATGCCGCAATCGAACGCACCACAGGAATCATCTCGGCAATCTCTTGAGGGTTCAAACCCGCCAACACTTCATCCAACAACAACAATTTGGGTTCAGTGGCCAATGCACGGGCCAATTCCAAACGCTTGCGGCCCGCCACTGTGAGATCGCTGGCCAATTTGTCCAATTGATCGGCCAAACCCACACGCTGAGCCACTTGCGCTGCAATGTCCAGTGCCAGCGTGCGCGATGCTGTGTGTAAATGCGCACCTACCGCAATGTTTTCGCGCACTGTTTGGGCAGCAAAGGGTTGAACAATTTGGAAGGTGCGTGTCATGCCCAATTTGGCGTTCAAATGGGGTGCTTGCCCCGTGATGTCTTGACCTAGCAAGATGACACGACCAGTGTCAGGCGTTAAGAAACCTGACAGCAGCGCAAACAAAGTGGTCTTACCAGCACCATTGGGGCCAATCAATGCCGTCAGTGAACCTTGAGGCACGGTGAGGCTGACATCTTGAACAGCCTTCAACCCACCAAAGGAACGGCTCACACCTTGAACTTCCAACAAAGTTTGAGTGTCAGCCATTGCGCCTCCAAGATTTAGGCGTGTAACTTGCCAGTCCGGCAATGCCGCGCGGCAAGAACATCACAATGACAATGAGCACTGTGCCGTAAATGATCATGTTAATGCCAGGCATTTGACCAAACAAATTGCGCGTGAGGTCGGCCAGCACATGCAGGGCAACAGCACCCAGAACGGGCCCCCACAAAGTACCCATGCCGCCCACGATGGCGCCCACCAAAGCTTCTACCGAGGTGTGCGATCCAAAACCAATGGCAGGGTCAATGTACTGAAAGACCTGCACATAAAACGCGCCTGCTGAACCCATCAAGCCACCCGAAAGAACTGTGGCCCAAGTTTTCACATGAAATGGGTTGACCCCCACGGCTCGGGCCGCATCTTCGTTGTCTCGCACAGCTTGCAAATAAGCACCAAAACGTGAATTGCGCAAATACGCGGTGACGCACAAAGCCAAAGCCACCAAACCCAAGATGAGCCAAACAAAACCAGCGCGAGAGCCAAATTGCATGTTGCCAATGGACTCCTTCAAGGGCAGCATCAAGCCCACGCCAGCCCCTGTAAAAGGCACTGACAAAGTCACAATTCGAAACACTTCAGCAAACGCCAGAGTGACCAACGCAAAGTAAGAGCCCTTCAGGCCGTACCTGAATGACAAGGCGCCCACCCATGCACCCACCAAGGCTGCCGTCAACATGGCTGCCGGCAGTGCCAGCCAGGGGTTCCATCCCCAAGTCAATTGGGCGATCGCTTGAAAATAAGCACCGGTTCCAAAAAATAAAGCATGGCCAAAAGAGAACTGACCGCCAAAGCCGCCCAGCACATTCCAAGCTTGCGCGATGAGGCACGCAAACAAAGCCATCATGACAAAATTCAAAACAACACCGGAGTGCGTGAAAAAAGGAATGGCCGCCACAATCCAAACAAACAGCGCAATGCTGAAAATATCTTTGCGCACTTGCGTCATGAAAAGAACCTCATGTCTTGGCCCCAAAAAAACCTTCTGGCCTTAACAAAAGCACGCCAATGAAAATCACGAAGATGCCCACCTGACCCAAGGACTCACCTAAAAATAAACCGCCAAACGACTCCACCACGCCAATCAACAAACCGCCCAACAGCGCGCCAGCAAAACTGCCCATGCCGCCCAGCACCACCACCGTGAAGGCCACCAGCACAAAGCCATTGCCCACTTGTGGGTTGACATAGTAAGCAGGCAACAAGAAACAAGCGGCAGCCCCTAAGCAAGCCAAACCCAAACCAAAGCACATGGCGTACACGTGCTCCACATCAATGCCCATCAGACGGGCACCTTGTTTTTCCTTGGCAACTGCGCGAATGGCTCGGCCTAGATCTGTGCGTTGCAAAATCAGAATGAGCAAAGCAGAGACCACCAAGGCTCCCGCAAAGGCCACCAATTTAGGCAGAGACACCATCACTTGGGCAGCCTCCGGTCCTATGGCCACTGTGGTCAAGGTGTAGGCTGTCTCGATGGTGCGGGTGTCTGATTTGAAAAACAACAGGGCGAAGTTTTCCATCACGATCGAAAGACCTAAAGTGACCAGCAAAATATTTTCATCTTTGCCATGGCTGGCCCGGTTAATCACAATGCGCTGCATGGCATAACCCAGCACAAACATGGCAGGCACCATGAGCGGCAAGGCCATGTACGGATCAATGCCCCAACGCTCTTTCAGCGCATAGACACCATAGAGGGCCATCATGAGCGAGGCGCCATGCGCAAAATTGATGATGTGCAACACACCATAGATCAAGGTCAACCCGAGCGCAATCAAAGCATAGACTGCGCCCGTGGTGAGACCATTGAGCAAAGCTGACAGCAAAATGCTGGCGTCAAACATCATCAAATCTAAAGTGCTGAAAAATCAAGCAGTTTCGATTAGGCTTTCAAGGGAAAGATCGGTTCCACTTCGCGGTAATCGCGTGGCACGATCACCTTGATGTCGCCCTTGACCACTTGCGTCATCAAAGGTTGTGCGCCCATGTTTTGGCCATTCACAAACTGTGTGGCGCCATAGGGCATGATGTGATTGGAGAAGGTGCTCTTGGTCAAAGCATCAATGATGGCCGCACGGTCGGTCGACTTGGCGCGCTCGATGGCATCGGCCAACAAGGACATGGCGGTGTAGGTCATGAACACTTCATAGCTGAAGAACTGACCTTGCGCTTCCACACGTTTTTTGAGTTCCAAAGAACGCTTGTCGCGGGGGTTGAACCAGTGATTGCAATCGATGATGCCATTGGCTGCCTCTGGAAACTCTTTGACAAACTTGTAGCTAGACGCTGCGCCGCCGAGCACAGAGTAGATGGCCTTTGGCGAAATTTTTTGCTGCTGCATGGTGCGAACCAACAACGCATATTCGTTGTAGTAGTTGGCAGGAATCACGATGTCAGGATTGACTTGCTTGATGCGCAGTGCAATGTTGTTGAAGTCGCGTGTGGGGTTGGCATGCTTGATCACTTCTTTCACGTCGTAGCCATAACCTGGCAACTCTTTAGACAACAAGTTGGCAGTGCCGGTACCAAACAAAGACTCTTCGTGAATGATCATCACAGAGCGAGCGGGCTTGCCAGCTGCTGTATTGAGCACATGCAAATTGGCCACAGCCACTTCGGCACATTTTCTGTAGCCTGGACCAAAGCGGAACGTGTTTTTCAGGCCACGCTCCACAATTTGATCGGCCACGCCCACGTCCACCACGTGAGGCAAGTTGTACTTGGCTGCCGCTTGCGTGGTCGCCAAACAAATGGCAGAAGCAAACGCACCCACCACCGCGCTAACTCCGGCTTCGTTCATCTTCTCAATTTCGGCCGTGCCGGCTTGGGGACTTGACTGGGCATCGCCCAACATGGCTTCAATTTTGGCGCCGCCCAATGACTTGATGCCGCCAGCCTTGTTGATGTCTTCAATGGCCATCAATGCGCCCATGCGGCACTGCTGACCCGAATACGCCAGCGCACCCGTGACGGGATGCAATACACCCACTTTCACTGTTTTCGCTTGCGCGCCGGCAATCAAGGGGAAAGACATGGCAGAAGCCGCGGCTGCGGTCTGGCTCATAAAGTGACGACGTGTGGTCATGGGAAGCTCCTTTAGTAGTTCGAGGTGAAGATCAATGAAAATTAGCCGACAGTTCCTTGTCCACCCAGATTTGAGCGTCAATACTGCCAACACGGGACAACTGCATTTGGTACTCGTAACGATCAGGGCGGTAAAGGCCCAACAACCATTGGACTGGTTTTTCCTGAACATCGTAAATCAAACGGCGCACCGCCAACAAGGCGGAGCCCACCGGGACATCCAAGTGACGCGCCATTTCCGCATCGGCCAAGCGCGCCGAAATAGATTGCTCTGCACGGCCGACTTTGACACCAGCCTCTTCCAGCAAAACCAAAATGGGCTTTTGCGTCAGTTCGCGGCGGCCAAAACCATGCGAAATGGTTTCGGGCACCCAAGTGGTGATGTGTGAAACGGGACCTTCCCGAGTACTTCGAACACGTTCAGCTTTTTGCACCATGGCACCGGCTGTCAACTGCAACTTGTCGCCAACGTCGTTGGGTGCTTTAAGGAACTGCACTGAGATAACCTTGACTGAAGTTCGCAATCCCATGGTGACCAAGTTCTCTAACAAGCCTGTCAATCTGGCTTGTTGGCCGTCGGTGTTTGAAACCTGACCCATCTTGCTTGGTTTTTCAAGCCCCTTTTGCTGCAAAGGTCGGGTCCCTCTGCCTGGTTCTCGTTTGATCAAACCCTCCTCGGCCATTTGCGAGAGGGCACGCCGAACCGTGACACGCGCCACAGAAAACTGTTGCATGAGTGCCAACTCGCCAGGCAAGCCTGAATCGAACTTTCCTTCTTGCAGCTTCTCGCACAAGACCAGATAAATCTGGTGGTACTTGGGCAATGGCAAATTTTGATTCATGGCATGAGTGTTTCATCAGTCCTAATGATCTGTCAATAGGACATTTAACGGGACATTTACTGCGACAAATCAAAGCTGCTGCAGGAGCGCGCCTTCAAGCAGCCCTCAGGATGGGTTCAAGCTCGCGCCATTTGTTCAGGCATATTGCGTTCTGAGTTCTCGCTTGAGCAATTTACCGCTGGGGTTTTTGGG
This sequence comes from uncultured Burkholderiales bacterium, assembly GCA_937891665.1. Taxonomy (GTDB): domain Bacteria; phylum Pseudomonadota; class Gammaproteobacteria; order Burkholderiales; family Burkholderiaceae_C; genus Limnohabitans_A. Next base: position 43,215 of record CALAGS010000225.1, read on the forward strand.
CAGGGATTGAGAAAATACAACCCGTTTGGGCGACTTAAAACTGGCCATGTGCTGATTGCAATGCGCCATCACTTCAGCCTCGGTCAGGGACTGCCCCGTCTTCAGCACGATCACAGCGGTCACGGCCTCTACCCACTTGGGGTCAGGCAGTCCGATCACCGCCACTTCACTGACAGCGCTTAAACGGTAAATCATCTCTTCGACTTCGCGACTGGCCACATTTTCGCCACCCGTTTTGATCATGTCCTTCTTGCGGTCCACCACACTGATGTAGCCTTCTTCGTCGATGGTGGCCAAGTCGCCGCTGTGAAACCAATCGCCGGTAAAAGCGGCGCGGGTTTTTTCTGCGTCATTGAAATAACCCAGCATCAAATGTGGCGAGCGGTGCACGATTTCCCCCACCTCACCCGGCGTCACGTCTTGCATGTCATCGTTCACCACGCGTGTTTCTACGTTCAACACCGCACGCCCACAGGAACCAGGCTTGCGCAACTGGTCTTCAGGGCCAAGCATGGTAGCCAATGGTGCAATTTCGGTTTGGCCATACAAATTCCACAAACGAACTTTGGGCAGACGCGATGCCAGTTCTTTCAAAACTTCTACGGGCATGATTGATGCGCCGTAATAACCCTTCGCCAAATGCGCAAGCTTTTGGGGGTCGAACAAGGGGGAGCGTAAGAGCGCAATCCAGACCGTGGGCGGGGCAAAGAAGCTGGTGATTTTGTATTTCTCAATGAGCGCCAACAAATTGTCTGGCACGGGTTTGGAGGTGATCACATTGCTGCTGCCAATGTAAATGGCCGGACCAAAAAACACATCCAGCTGTGCGCAGTGGTAAAGCGGCAGAGCATGCAAAGCCAAATCATGCTCTGCAATTTCCGCATTGACAACACAACTCACATACTGCCAAAGCACCGCATCGTGCGTCAACATGGCGCCTTTGGGCATGGACTCCGTGCCACTGGTGTAAACAATTTGGGCCAAGTCTTGGCTGGCCAAACCCGATTCGGGCAAGGCATAAGTACAAGCCGCCAATTCGTGGAAATTGTGCATGCCTGGGACTGGCTCACTGATATCTTCCGATGGCAACCAGACAAACTGTTTGACTTGGGTTTCCAACTTCGAGGCTTGCTTGGCCAATTCTGCCAAGCCACTGTCTGTGGCCAAAGTTTCTGCGCCAGCATGGCGCAAGATATAAGCCACTTCGTCGGCCTTCAACATGAAGTTGATGGGCACCATCACCGCACCCATGCGAGCGAGTGCAAACCTCAATGCTGCAAAACCATGAGAGTTTCTGGCCAAGACAGCCACCCGATCTCCCGGCTTCACACCCACGCCCGCAAGGCCAGCGGCTAGGCGAGTGACCAAGGCATCAAATTCAGCATAAGTCCAAGCCGTTTGCCCGCACACAATGCCCAGCTTTTGGGGCAGTCGCAAAGCGGTGCGCCGTAGCGCATCAGCAATGGTTTGGCGCCTGACAGAAGGCGAAATAAGAGGCTGTGCTGAAGTTGACATTCAAAAACTCCAAATCAAATCGATAATGGCGACATTGAACTTGAAAATTGAGAGACTGCAATTGGCACTTCCACCACCCTCCCCCCGAAAACTGTCGCATACGAGAACCGCAGTCTATTCAGGCTTCGAGCGGGAAGACGGCATGTGGGACATTGAAGCCGCCCTCACCGACATCAAAACCTACAGCTTCGTGATTCCCAGCCAAGGCCCGCGCGAGGCCGGTCAGCCCATTCATGGTTTGAACATTCGCCTGACCGTGGACGATCAATTCATCATCCACGACGTACAAACAGACATGGCCCACATTCCGCACCCAGAATGTGACCAAGCCCCCCAAGGCATGCACAAGTTGATTGGCTGCACCTTGGGTTCAGGCTGGCGTAAAACCATTGATGCGCACATCGGCGGCATTGCCGGGTGCACCCATCTGCGAGAGATGTTGTTTAACATGGCCACGGCGGCTTACCAAACCATTCCTTCTGCGCGGCAATTTAGAAACCAGCAAGCAGGTCTGCCCGATACGGTTCCCACCACACCGCCACCGCATGTGGGCAAATGCATGTCATGGGCCTTTGACGGTCCCGTGGTGCAACGCCATTACCCCATGTTTTATAGGAAACCGGGCGAAACTCTATAGCGCAGTCCTGCGATAATCTGCCTTTCCTATGCGCGCCGCCATGGCGTGCTCCTTCCATCAGCCCCTGGATATAAACCAGTCACCGCTTGGAGTCTCTTGTGAGCAAAAAAGTATTTATCAAAACCTTCGGGTGCCAAATGAACGAGTACGACTCGGACAAAATGGCCGACGTCATGAAGGCTGCCGAGGGTTACGAGCCCACCCAAAACGTCGACGAAGCCGACCTCATTTTGTTCAACACCTGCTCGGTGCGTGAACGCGCGCAAGAAAAAGTATTCAGCGATTTAGGCCGCGTGAAGCACCTGAAAGAAAAAGGCGTTTTGATCGGCGTGGGGGGCTGCGTGGCCAGCCAAGAAGGCGCCGACATCATCAAACGTGCACCCTATGTTGACGTGGTGTTTGGCCCGCAAACTTTGCACCGCCTGCCAGAACTATTGGCCGCTCGCAGCGCCAAAAAACGGCCGCAAGTGGACATCAGTTTTCCCGAGATTGAAAAGTTCGATCACTTGCCACC
>CALAGS010000226.1 GCA_937891665.1 uncultured Burkholderiales bacterium
TTGTCCGATGTCGGCATGACCATTGAGCGAGGTCAGGTCTACGGCCTCATTGGCCCCAATGGCGCAGGCAAGACCACCTTCTTCAATGTGATCACGGGCCTCTACACGCCAGACAGTGGCAGTTTTGAATTGGCAGGCAAGCCGTATCAGCCCACAGCGGTCCATGAAGTGGCGCAGGCAGGCATTGCACGTACTTTTCAAAATATTCGTTTGTTTGCAGAAATGACGGCCTTAGAAAACGTCATGGTGGGCCGGCATGTTCGCACCTCTTCGGGTTTGTTGGGTGCTATTTTTAGAACACCCAAATTCAAACAAGAGGAAGCCGAAATTGCGCAACGTGCGCAAGAATTGTTGGACTATGTGGGCATTGGTCAATATGCCGATTACCGTGCACGCACTTTGTCTTATGGCGATCAGCGCCGTTTAGAAATTGCCCGTGCGCTTGCCACCGATCCCCAACTCATTGCGCTCGATGAGCCCGCTGCTGGTATGAACGCCACAGAAAAAATTCAGTTGCGAGAGTTGATCGACCAGATCCGAAAAGACAACCGCACCATTTTGCTCATTGAGCACGATGTGAAGCTGGTGATGGGCCTGTGCGATCGCGTCACAGTGCTCGATTACGGCAAACAAATTGCCGAAGGCACGCCAGCCGAAGTCCAAAAAAATGAAAAAGTAATTGAGGCCTACTTGGGCACCGGAGGGCATTGAAATGACAGCCACATTGTTAAAAGTCAAAGGCCTGCAAGTAGCCTACGGTGGGATTCAGGCTGTCAAAGGCATTGACTTTGAAGTGCATGAGGGTGAATTGGTGTCTCTCATTGGGTCTAACGGCGCGGGCAAAACAAGTACCATGAAAGCCATCACGGGTACCTTGCCTATCCATGCGGGTGACATTGAGTATTTGGGCAAAAGCATTGTGGGCCAAGGCCCCTGGGATTTGGTCAAGCAGGGCTTGGCCATGGTGCCAGAAGGTCGCGGTGTGTTTACCCGGATGACCATCATTGAGAACTTGCTCATGGGTGCCTACATTCGCAACGACACTGCCGCCATTCAAGACGATATGGAAAAAGTGTTTCACACCTTTCCAAGATTGCGTGAACGCAAAGACCAACTGGCCGGCACCATGTCTGGTGGCGAGCAGCAAATGCTGGCCATGGGCCGGGCCCTGATGAGCCGCCCTAAAGTGTTGCTGCTTGATGAGCCCTCGATGGGTCTGTCGCCCCTCATGGTGGACAAAGTTTTCGAAGTGGTGCGCGATGTGTTTGCCCAGGGCGTGACCGTTTTGTTGGTCGAACAAAACGCCAGCCGTGCGTTAGCCATTGCCAATCGGGGCTATGTCATGGAGTCGGGCTTGATCTCCATGACTGGCCTTGGCCAAGACTTGTTGAACGACCCCAAAGTGCGCGCTGCCTATTTGGGTGAATAAACAGGTCAGTCGACTTTTGCGCCGCTGGCTTTGACAACCGGCTCGTATTTCGTCAGTTCACGCTTCATGAAGGCGGTAAATTGATCGGGTGTGCTGCTCACGGGCTCGATCATCATCATGCCAAAACGAGTTTTGGTCTCGGGCGCTGCAAG
>CALAGS010000227.1 GCA_937891665.1 uncultured Burkholderiales bacterium
GTTACAAGCGATCTACAGAGGTGTGGAAGCAAATGTGGAAGTGTAAGTTTGAAAACCAAACAAAACTATCCAGACAAAATTACACAGCCAACACAGAACAACTACCTCAAAAACTCTTTTCTCAATTTATCGCCATGCTCATTCAGTTGAGGTACTTCAGAAAATGTTTCTGCATCCCAAGGGGCCATCCAAGGCGAAGCTGGCACCTCTATATCTTTCCCATGCACCTTCATGCGCTTGGTTAAAAGTTGCGGGTGATTGATCAAGTCGTTTACTGAATTAATTTGGCCAAAAGCGGTTTGCGCTTCTGTCAATCGGTCAATCATTTCGCCACTGGGTACTTTGTCAAAAATTTCAGCCACAGTGCCGTCTACAAACTCGCGGTGTTTGACGCGGGTTGCGTTGTTTTGACAACGTTCGTCTTCTAGCAAATCGGGACGGCGCAAAACCACACGGCAAAAGTCTGCCCACTCGCGTTCGTTTTGAATTGAAATCACAATGTCTCTACCATCGGCACAGGTAAAGCCTCCATATGGCGCAATGGAGGGATGCTTCAGGCCCACGCGTTCGGGTGCTTTGCCGCCATACCTAGCTTGCAAGTACGGCACGCTCATGAGCTCGGCTGCAGACCCAAACAAAGAAACTTTAATGCCAGAGCCTTGACCTGTTTTTTCACGTTGCAACAACGCTTGCTGTATGCCAATCAGCGCATTCATGCCTGCCGATATGTCGCACACTGAAACACCAATACGCCCCCACTCTCCTGGCGTACCACTGACCGCTACTAATCCACTTTCGGCTTGAACCAAGAGGTCGTATGCTTTCAACCCAAAAAATTGCCCTTCATCGCCATAGCCACTGATGTCGCAAGTAATTAAACGAGGGAAAAGTTGTCGCATTTTTTCTGAACCAATGCCCAAGCGATCTGTGGCGCCCGGTGCCAAGTTTTGAATCAATACATCAGCCTTGGCCAGCATGGCTTTGACAACGGCCAAGTCAGCTTCTAATTTAAGGTTCAAAGCAATAGATTCTTTGCCCCGGTTAACCCAAACCCAATAAGAAGAATCTCCGTTGACAGCTCGGTCATAACCTCGCGCAAAGTCACCTTCGGGACGCTCAATCTTAATAACCCTAGCTCCCGCATCAGCCAATCGGCTGCTGCAATAGGGCGCAGCCACTGCCTGCTCTAGTGCGACAACCAGAATGCCATCCAACGGCCGTGCTGCTGTGGTCGCTGAAGTTGTTTGATGTGATTTAAGGGTCATAAAAACTAATCCGTTCAAGTTTTGTATTGTGAGCAAGTGAGCGGACCTGGGGAATTACAAATATTCGAATTCAGTATTGCGACTTCAACAACACAGCTGTTGCTTAAGTTGCAACACAGCGTGAATGATATTGAAATTGTCATGCAGAACACTTGTCGTCAAAGTACGGCCCTGTCAATCAACGATAGGAGACAAGTATGTCAGTTATTCGCAAAAGCGCACTCGCTTTAATCCCCGTGATCGCGACACTCATTCCTGCGGTATCACAAGCCCAAATGCGTGAAGTCAAAATCTACGGCTTCGGCGCCAAGAGTGGCGTGGTTCGTATTTTTGGCCTTAACAGTGAAGCTGCCATGAAGGCCGCAGCTGACCAAATTAACAAGGCCGGTGGCGTGACGCTGGGCGATGGCACCAAAGGCAAACTGGTGTTGGAGTATTTGGACGACCGCTGTACAGCGGAAGAAGGCATCAATGCATTGCGCCGCATTGCAGCCTCAACCGACGGTTTTGTGGCTGTGGGCCCTACTTGCAGCAACGTAGCTGAACCCGTGTTTGGCATCTTGCAGAAAAAAGTCGGTGATGCCTCTGATACCGGTTTGCAATTCCCCTTGTACACCGATGTAGCCGCCAAGGGTGGCTTAGCCTCTATGTCGCAGTGGGCATTCCGCAATGTACCCAGCGAAGCCAACATGTACAAAAGCTTATTTGACTGGATCAAAGCCACTCACCCCGAGATCAAAACCATCTGGGGTGGTGTAGAGAAAGACTTTGCACACAGCAATGCTACTTTCAACGTGATGAAAGACTTCGCCACCAAAGCTGGCTTTGAAGTCAAAGGTCAAAGCGAATGGTTGTTGGCAGATACCACATTCTCTAACCAGATACGTGAAATGCGCCGCGGTGAGGCCGATCTGGTCATGATCTCTGCGCACCCTTTTACAACTTGTGGTGCCCTCAAAGAAATGCAACGCCAAGGCGTGAAGCCCAAAATGATGGTGGGCTTGACCAGCTCTTCCAGCATTGAAACCTTGCAAGGTTGCGCAGCACAAGCTGAAGGCATGTTGATTCCCACCAGCTTTGCGCCTGTGACAGACGATGCTCGCAAGGCCGCTCAAACACTGCAAGCCACAGGGGTGAGCATGGCCCAAACAAGGACCAGTCCCAAAAAGGCAAAGACCAATGCGACCGTTACAGTCATAGCGGCTTGCAGCTTCCAATTCATGCTGCCCCCTGTAGCAGCCCAGCCACTTTAGGGGTTAGCACCATCACCCCAAAGTTGGAGTCGTCGCCCACATTCAACACCTTAAAAACCACGTCTAGCTTCATAAATTGGCATCAGTCTTTAGACTTGAAAGGCTCACCCTTGAGGGCTCTGGATTCGTAAGGCGCATCGTGCACGGCGTTCGGTGGTGGCATGCCTTTGTAAAGGGCCACTTCTGAAAAATCACGCTTGATCGAAATTCGACTAGAGCCCCTGACCCAAAAAAAGGAAATTGGAAACAGGGCTAGTAAAAAGAACCAATCAAAAATCGGCACTTGAATCAACACGTCCATGGCTTTTCTCTCATTTAGCGACGTATTGTCACTCATCAGCAAAAGCTCCACCAGCTGCCTGACGAGGCTTTTGCGTTTCAGATCAGGGCGATTGTGATCACCGAGTGTGGCCGCATCTGCATGGACCGCAAGAAGATC
>CALAGS010000228.1 GCA_937891665.1 uncultured Burkholderiales bacterium
CGGCTTGTTCGCCCACGCCCAAATCCATGCGCCCACCTGAGCCTTCTTGTTGAACTTGTTTGAGTTGGCGTGAAACTTCAGCCGCTGTAATGCCCAATGACTGCAAGCGGTTGACATCAAGCGCAACATGCACTTCGCGAGTCACGCCGCCCACACGATTCACAGCGCCTACACCGCGCAAGGACAAAAGTTTGCGGGTAATTTCCTTATCTACCAGCCAAGACAGGGCTTCATCGTCCATGCTGCTTGAGCGCACGGTGTAGGCCAACACTGGCGTGCCTGCAAGATTGATTTTTTGCACAATGGGGTCGCGCAATTCGCCTGGTAAATCGGTTCGCACGCTTTGAATGGCAGATCGAACGTCATCCACAGCTTCTTGCACGGGCTTTTCCATGCGAAATTCGGCTGTGATGGACACAGAGCCGTCTTGCACTTTGGTGGTGATGTGTTTCAGACCTTGCAAGGGCGCTAAAGCATTTTCAAGCTTGCGGGCTACATCGGTTTCCAACTGTGTGGGCGCTGCACCTGGCAAGCTGGCGTTGACGGTGATGGTGGGTAGCTCCAAATCTGGAAAGTTCTGCACCTTCATAGAGCCAAAGGCAATGAAGCCTGCCACCGTTAGCAGCACAAACAGCATAACCGCAGGTATGGGGTTTTTAATCGACCAAGAGGAGACGTTTAACATCGTGTCCCCCTTTTATTTGGATGCAGGAACTTGACTCACCACGCGAACCGTATCGCCTGAGTTTAGAAAAGCGCCTCCGCTAACCACTACCCGAGCATCCGATTTCAAACCACTGAGTATTTCTTGACGGTCACCGCTCAAACGTCCCGTTTGAACTTTGGCCTGTGTCACTTTGTTGTCAACACCCAAGGTATAGACATAGCTAAAACCATCACGCATAACCACAGCGGTTTGAGGCACCGTCATGGCTTTGCTTTGGCCAAGCAGAATTTCACCTTTGGCATACATACCTGCACGAGCAGAGCCAATTTGATCAGACAAGTCGACATACACCAAGGCATTGCGGGTTTGTGCATCTACGGACGGGGCGACCATGCGAACCTTGCCTTGTAATACTTGACCGCTAGCCGCAGTGACTTTCACTGGTGAACCAACTTTAATGCGACCAATTTCTGTTGCTGTGATTTCGGCACGCCATTCAAGACGGCCCTGCCTGATGAGTCGAAATAACTCTGAGCTCGCATTGACGACACTTCCGACGGTGGCTTGGCGGTGGGAAATAACGCCGGCATCGGGCGACTTAACTTGGGTTTGAGACAGCCGAACAGTTTGCAATTGAACTGCAGCACGCGCCGATTGAACTCGAGCTTGAGCAATGGCATCTGTTGCCAGAGTTTGGCTTAACTGAGCGTTGCTGAAAAATCCCTGCTGCTGCAGCGATTTAGCTCGGTCTGTTTGCACTCTGGCTTCCAAAGCAGTTGCAACGGCCTCAGCCAAGGTGCCTTCAGCCTGGGCTAATTCAGCTCTCAGAGTATCTGACTGCAACACGGCAACGATATCGCCTTTTTTAACACGATCGCCAACATTGACTCGGACTTCAGTAATTTTTAGGCCATTAGCTTCAGCCCCGATGACGGCCTCTTGCCAGGCAGCTAGCGAGCCATTTGCTAACACTTGCTGGTTGATATCAATCTGTGTTGGAGTGGCAACATTTACAGTAAGCGCGGGTTTGGTTGCAGGCGTTGTCGATATGGCTTTATCGTCTGCGGCATTAACAAAAAGAGCCACTGTTGCTAACACAACACTTAAGATTGCTTTCATAGATTTTTCACCTATTCATTTGCACCAAGTCTTCGGCAATGGCCAAGACAAAGTCCATGTTCAAGTTTTTCGCGTA
>CALAGS010000229.1 GCA_937891665.1 uncultured Burkholderiales bacterium
CCATTGAAGATCGCCAGAACCCATTGCCCTCTTACATAGATAAGAAGCGGTTTGCATGGCTATTTTCTGTCGTGGGGCCTGCTATCGCACTGGTGGGCACGGTTGCGGTTTCTGTTTTTGGAGTCAGCAGCTGGATCTTGTTTTTCCCTTTTGTTTTCTATTACTTCTTTGTTCCATTTTTAGATTTCCTGTTTGGCGAGGACATCAGCAATCCACCCGAATCAGCCATTGAGGCTTTAGAAGCCGATGCCTATTACCGATGGATCACATACGCAACCATTCCAATCTTATGGATTGCGGTTATTTTTAACTGCATTTTCTTGTGCACCTTTTCATTGACGACATTGGAATGGATAGCCACCGTTATGTCCACCGGATCGGTTTTAGGTTTTGGCTTGAACGTTAGCCATGAATTGGGCCACAAACTACAAACAGTGCCTCGGAAAATTGCGCTGTTCAATACGGCTCTGGGTGCCTACGGTCACTTCTCTATTGAGCACAACAGGGGTCATCACCGCCATGTGAGCACGCCTGAAGATCCAGCATCTTCCAAAATGGGAGAGAACATCTATCAATTTGCTTGTAGAGAAATGCCTGGCGCAGCCCTTCGCGCATGGCGACTCGAAGCCGATCGGCTGCAGCGTCAAAACAAATCTGTCTGGCATTTTGAAAATGAAATTCTTCAAGCCCTTTGCTTAACAACGCTGGTGTACGGCACCCTGATTGGCCTGTATGGCTTCGACATGGTGCTCGTCCTCATTCCAGTTGCAATTTGGGGTGCGTTTCAGCTGACATCGGCCAATTATGTCGAGCACTACGGCATACAACGACTCAAAACAGCCAACGGCAATTACGAAAATTGCCAACCACACCACTCATGGAACAGCAATCATTTGATTTCTAACTTGGTGCTGTTTCAACTGCAGCGTCATTCGGATCATCATGCTCATCCTGGCCGCAGCTACCAATCACTGCGTGATTTTCCTGAGCTTCCCAGGCTGCCCTCTGGTTATTTTGGAATGTTTTTCTTGGCTTACTTGCCGCCTCTTTGGTATCGCGTGATGGATCCGCTTTTGATCAAAACACTTCAGGGCGACGTCTCTAGAATTAACTTCCTGCCAAGTGCCAAGAACCGATTGATCAAAAAATTTGGACTTGCAACACCCATTTGATTCAAAGCGAATTGTTGGCAACCGAGTGCTTGTCCCACAAGGCATGGCGCCAGTAAAGCGCTATGGCCAAGGTCAAGATCAAACCCAAAGCGGAATAAACCCAGGCCGTTGCGACATAGCCAATGCTTTCAACCAAGGGGCCGCTGGCCAATAGCCCAATGGGCAAGCCCCAAATGGCTAACATGCGCATGCCCATCACCCGCCCGTGAAACGCAGGGTCCGTGGCACGCAGCATGACTGCTGCCAAAGGTGTCATGCACAGGCTTTGCACAAAACCTGCCAACATCAAAACGAGCATCCCCATGTACAAATTGCTTGTGAATGCAAAAACAAGATCCAATGCAAACCAAGCGGCCGAGGCAATGATCATGGTTTGTGATGCGCGCAATTTAAATTTGTGACTGCTTAAAGTCAAAGACGCCAAGAGCCCCCCAAATGCAAAACTTGCCCCCAAAAATCCCAAGCCAGTTTGGTTGGTCAGAAAAATATTTTTAGCGGCATAGGGCAGCAAGCCCAGCGCAAACGGGAATGCCAATAAGTTCACCAAAAAAGCCACTGCCATGGCGCCCATCAATATAGGCTTGTGCCACACATAAGTGAAAGCAGATTTCAAATCTTGAAGCGGACTGACTAAGGCAGCTGCATTGTTTGTCGGCTGAACATCGTCAACACCTCGCGAAAGCCAAAAACTAATCACATACAACAAAGTGACAACGGCATACGCCGAGGTCATGCCTAAAACTGCCACGATCCCTGCACCGGCCAACGCGCCCGCTATCCTGGCAGACTCGGAAGTCATTCTTGAAATGCCTAAAGCGCCCATCAGTTGCGCAGCAGGCAAGGTTCTGGCAATCAGGGCATTGCGCATCATTTGATCGGAGGGCCGGATGGTGCCCACAATGGCGGCCAAAATAAGTACCCTTTCGGGTGTCAGTGCCTCTAAATAAGAAAGCAGCATGATCCCGAAAGCCAGCAAGGCGTAAATGGCCCGGGTCGACCAGAGCATTCTTCTGTAGCCCATCCGATCACACACCACACCAAACACAGGCGAAAGCAAAGAACCTAAATACTGCAATGAGCCATAAACAACCAGCATCAAAACGGAACCAGAGGTCGACAAGATGTACCAACCCAAAAGGATGGTTTCCATTTCAAAGGCCCAAGATGTGGCCAAGTCAGAGGGCCACTGGTAGCGAAAGCTTTTGACTTGAAACGAATCACGCCAATTTAAATGAGGCGGCGTTGAAGTATTTGTCATTGCGTTTCATTTTAGGCAAGAATGGCGACCATGACGATCAACACTTCCCCTCCCCCATTTGCCCAGCATTACCCCATTGGCTTCATTGGTGTCGGTAACATGGGTTTTGCCATGATGGCCAGGCTGCTTTCTTTGGCTTGGCCTGTGTTTGCGCATGACATTGAACCCTTGCGCGTCAAAGAAGCCGTCGCCCTTGGGGCGACCGAGTGCGCATCGCCTGCTGACATCGCGCTGCAATGCCGTATCAGTTTCATTGTGGTGGTCGATGCCCAGCAAGCTCACAGCGTTCTATTGGGCCCCATGGGCTTGTTAAGCCAAGCGCAGCCGGGTGACTTGGTCTTTTTATGTCCTACATTGGGGCCACTCGATGTTGAAAAAGCCTCTGACGCGGCCAAGGCTAAAGGCGTCTTCCTGATTGATTCACCCATGTCAGGAGGGCCTGTTCGAGCCAGAGAAGGTCAAATGAGTTTGATGCTGGCGGGAGATTCTGGCCAACTGAAAAAAAGTGAAGCATTGCTCAATGCCATCACGCCGCATCGATTTGTCATTGGACAAAAACCTGGTGATGCCGCCAAAACCAAATTGGCCAACAACCTATTGGCCGCTGTCAATTTAGCAGGCGCAAGTGAGGTCTTGGCAATGGCGCAGGCCTGGGGCTTGAATGCAGAGACAACATTGAGTGTTATGCAATCTAGCAGCGGCCAAAGCTGGATTGGACAAGATCGAATGGCGCGCGCTCTTCAAAACGATTTTGAGCCCAGAGCGCACACGTCTTTGCTGGCCAAAGACACCCGTTTGGCTTTAGAGGCCTGTGCGCACTTGAAAGTTTCGATGCCCGCCCTAGGACAAGTTGCAAGTCAGCAGTTTGCCAAGGCTTGCGAATTGGGTTTTGCTAACCAAGACGACGCTAGCTTGTTTTTAATGGCTGGCGGCCAGCCGATCAAGCCCTAAACGGGCTCAATGGGTTCAGGCAAAGGCCGGTTCTTTGGCTGGCATGGGCGCATAGCCCATCTCGTCAAGTGCATGTGCCAAGTGCTGCACGCTACGCTCTGGGTTGTGCAGCTTCTCTAAGCCAAACAAACCAATGCGGAATGTCATGAAGTCTTTGGGCTCGTCGCATTGCAAAGGCACACCGGCTGCAGTTTGCAGACCTAAAGCAAGGAATTTTTTGCTGTTGTGAATTTCGGCATCTTGGGTGTAGCTCACCACCACACCCGGTGCCTGAAAGCCTTCTGCCGCAACGCTTTTGAAACCGCGTGACTCTAACAAAGTCCGAACTTGCTGCCCCAGTTCAAGCTGCTCTTGCTTAACTTTGGCGAAACCATAAGCCCGAGTCTCCTGCATCACATCGCGCAGTTGGGCAAGCGCATCTGTGGGCATGGTGGTGTGGTACATGTGTGTCCCAGCCTCATAAGCTTCCATGATTTGCAACCATTTTTTGAGGTCACATGCGAAGCTAGAGCTTTGCGTGGAATCAATGGCCTGTCGAGCGCGCTGACTCAACATAACCATGGCACAACAGGGCGAGCCACTCCAACCTTTTTGTGGAGCGCTGATCAAGATATCAACCCCCGTCGCCTTCATGTCGACCCACATGGCGCCAGATGCAATGCAGTCCAACACCAACAGGCCACCCACTTTGTGAACGGCTGCACTCACGCGGGTTAAATAGGCATCTGACAAGATCATGCCGGCAGATGTTTCGACGTGCGGCGCAAAGACGACCGCAGGTTTCTCAGCAGCAATTTGGGCTTCGACTTCTTCAATCGAACAAGGTGCCCAGGCCGATTTGGTATCGGCGCTTTGCTGACGCGCTTTCAAGACAATGGATTGACTGGGAATACCGCCCATGTCAAAAATTTGTGTCCACCGGTAACTGAACCAGCCATTGCGAATGACCATGACTTTTTGGCCATGTGCAAATTGACGCGCCACGGCTTCCATGCCAAAAGTGCCGCTGCCAGGTACCAAGACCACAGAGTGCGCGGCATAGACGTCTTTCAAGATGCCAGAGATGTCTTGCATCACACCCTGAAAGCGCTTGGACATGTGGTTCAAAGCTCGGTCTGTGTAAACCACAGAAAATTCGAGCAAGCCATCGGGGTCAATGTGGGGCAGTAAAGCGGGCATGATCATTTCTCCTCAGGTGAAATTTCAAGGGCAACCAATATACGAGCCACCATGTTGTAAGCCGCAATGGCGGTGGTCAGTTCAACAATTTCAGTCGTATTTAAACACGATTGTAGTTTTTTGAACAATACTTCATCTACCTTAACACGAAGTGTCATCTGCGCTGCATATTGCACCACCCACTGAGACATTTCGTCCAAAGCGAGGTCAGTCACGCCATCGGCTGGATGGGCCTCAAGTGCCCGCTTCAAACCCTCTAATTCAGCTTGCGTGCCGCCTGACTTTAAGTAGTCAGGTGCATGATGGTGGTATTCATAGTGGGCGCCAGTCAGCAAAGCCACTGCGCAAATGCCAAGTTCACACAATTTGCGCGGGGCAGACAAACCCGTTCGCACATTGCGCATGTAGACGTTCCAACCGGACGCAACCGGCTCACTCCACAAAAGTGCTTTGTCCAGGTTAAGCAATGCGCCGCCTCTGCGGGCCAAAATGGTATTGACCAATTCTTGGGGTTGAGCAAGTTGCTCTGGCGTCCAATCTGGAATGCGCATGCTGTGTCCTTCGGTGTTCAGCGGTAGTAGGCTTCTACCTTGCCCTTGAGTTTCATGAGCAAGGGGTTGCCCTTGCGATCAAGTGCTTTGCCGGCAGGCACCTTAACCCACCCCTCGCTGATGCAGTATTCCTCTACATCTTTTCGATCTTTGCCGTTGAATCGGATGCCGATATCGTGCTCAAAGATAGATTCAACATAAAAAGGGCTGCGCGCATCGATAGAAAGGTGGTCAGGCAAATCGGGGCGTGGAAGAGTGTCGCTCATGTCTTTGTATTTTCATCAAAGCGGGCTGGGAAAGCCACCCTTTCGAGATGGGTGGCGCGGTCAAGGAGGGGCTGAATTAGCCGCCTGGTTTGGCGAATAAGAGTGCAACTTGCGGCACACTCATTATTCAATCCGCAAACCTGTTTTCTCAATCACCGGTTTCCATCGCATCATTTCTTCTTTGATGTATTCAGTCGCCGACTCAGGTGTTGAGTCTTTGGTTTCCATGGCCAGTTGTTTAAGTTGTTCTACCAAGCTTGGATCTTTCAAAACCTTGGCTGTGGCAGCTGCCAAAATATCAATCACGGCCTTGGGCGTTCCAGCAGGTGCCGCTACGCCATTCCACAAAACAGCTTCAAAACCCTTAATGCCCAATGCTTCGTTCACGGTGGGCACATCGGGGGCCAAGCTTGAGCGTTTGTTGGATGCAACGGCCAAAATTTTGGCTTGGCCACCTTGGTGCAAAGGCAATGCAGAACCCAGTGCATCAACCATGGTTTCAGTTTGGTTGCCCAACAAAGCGGGCTTGGCTTGACCGCTGCCTTTGTAAGGAATGTGCTCAATTTTGGCACCAGACTCCAACAAGAACCGCTCCATGGACAAATGCAAGTAAGTGCCCTGACCAGGCGATCCGTATCTGAATTTGGTCGGTGCCGCTTTGGCTTGGTCAATTAAAGCTTTTAGACTTTGAGGTGCTTCCTTATTGGCCATGATGACCACCGCCGACCCGCCCACCACGGCCACGGTGATGAAGTCTTTTAAATAATCGTATTGGGGCTTTGTGGCCATGAGGTTGTAAAGCGCCAAATTGGAGGCTGTTCCAAACAGCAAGGTATGTCCGTCGGGTTGGCTGCGCTTCACTTCAAGTGAGCCAATGGCACCACTGGCACCCGCTTTGTTGTCCACAATCACACTTTGATTCAACACCTTGGAAAGACCCATGGCATATTGGCGCGCAAAAATATCAGTGGGCCCGCCTGCAGGAAAAGGCACAATCAAGCGAATGGTTTTGCTTGGAAAACTGGTTTGCGCCTGTGCTAAGTTTGGCACACATGTCGCACCAGCGATGGATGCCATAAATGCAACTAGAGTTCGGCGTTTGATGTTAGTTAACAGATTCATTGTGTCCCCTTTTGTTAATGCTGAAATGAGTCCCACGGATGCATTTCAATGGATGCAACTAACATCATAAACCTGAAGAAGATACGGCTAAAGACCAGCGTTCCGCCATTCGGACTGATGTGAAGCGGGCTCACAGCCAAGCCCAGCCACTTGGATGGCATGGATGGCACAGTATTCATCGCGATCAGAGGCATCGCCGCTAACGCCAACCGCACCAATGACTGATTTCTGTGCGTTCAAAATCAGCACACCCCCAGGCACTGGAATAAATCTGCCATCCGAAGCTGAGGCCAAAGCGCTTTGAAAAGCGGGACGGTTGGACAGCCTGTCACGAATGAGTCGGGTTGACATGCCCATGCCTAAAGCGGCCCAGGCCTTGCCAAAAGCAATGTCATACCGCAGAACACCGCACCCATCTTCGCGCTTGAAAGCAACCAATTGCCCTCCAGCGTCAAGCACGGCAACGGCCAAAGGCAGCAAGCCCTCTTTTTGGCGGACAGCCAAGCATTCGTCCAAAATAGCTGCAGCTTGCGCAAGGCTCAAACTGGTTTGTAAAGGGTGGAGTTTTTCGCTCATGATGGCCACATTCTAGGCCAAGCTGCTACAACCTGAAATGGCAAAACTCGGCATCCATCTGGTCTGACCAATTAGGGTAATCTAGGATAAGAGTTATCCAACAAGGATGTAATACTCGCCAAGAGTTTAAGCAGTTTGCCCGTGGTCATCTAAACCAGTGAGGCGTTTTTCTAGGAATTTGCCAATGGCCAGTGTATCGATCCGTACCGTCAAAAAGAACTTTGGCGAAGTCCCCATCCTTCACGGTGTCGACATTGAGATCAAAGACGGCTCATTCACCGTTTTAGTGGGCCCCTCTGGTTGCGGCAAGTCCACCTTGCTTCGCATGATTGCTGGCTTAGAAGAAATTAGCAGCGGCGAAATTCACATTGGCAATCGCCAAGTCAACGACCTGCCCCCCAAAGAGCGCGACATTGCCATGGTTTTTCAAAACTATGCGCTCTACCCCCACATGACCGTGGGCCAGAACATGGCCTTTTCGCTCACCCTTGCCAAACGCCCGCAAGAAGAAATTGACAAGAAAGTAGCCCGTGCTGCAGACATCTTGGCCCTAGGTTCTTTGCTTGAGCGTTACCCGCGCCAACTCTCTGGTGGACAACGCCAGCGTGTGGCCATGGGGCGTGCCATTGTTCGCGACCCCCAAGTGTTTTTGTTTGACGAACCTCTGTCCAACCTCGATGCCAAACTTCGCGTGGCCATGCGCAGTGAAATCAAAGAACTGCATCAGCGCCTACAGACCACCTCCATCTACGTCACGCACGATCAAATTGAAGCCATGACCATGGGCGATCAAATTGTGGTCATGCGCGATGGCCGCATTGAGCAAACCGGATCGCCTCTAGAGCTTTACGACTTTCCATCGAATCAGTTTGTCGCAGGCTTCATTGGCTCTCCCGCCATGAACTTCTTGCCAGGCAAGTTGCTGGTCAACGCAGGCCAATGCCAAGTTGAATTGAACGATGGCTTGAAACTTGACTTGCCCCGCCCAGTTCAAGGTCAGAACGGTCAGCCTGTGGTTTTTGGCACCCGCCCTGAACACCTCAGTTTGGTCAATGGCGCCGGCATTTCTGCTCATGTGGCCGTCATGGAGCCTACTGGCATGGACACCTTTGTCGCTTGCCGACACGAGGGTGTTGAGTTTTCTGCTGTTTTCCGTGAACGGCATGATTTTAAGTTGGGTAGCACCATCCATTTGCAACCTGATATGGCACGTTCACACGTCTTTGATGCTGGCACTGGCATGCGCTTGATCGCCTAATTTTTAAATCACATCAACATAGTTTTTCTCACGTCGCTAAACCACTCTAAAGGAGACATTTCATGGCAAAACTCAATCGACGAAACTTTCTGGAAAGCTCAGCCGGCGTAGCGGCAGCTTCCACCACACTGGGCATGGCTGTAAGCCCTGCAGTACAAGCCCAAAATCTAAGCTTTAAGCCTGAAAAAGGTGCCAAGCTGCGCGTCTTGCGCTGGAGCCGATTTGTGCAAGGCGACATTGACGCCTACATGGCCAACGTGAAGAAATTCACTGCAGCTACTGGTATTGAAGTGCGTGTTGACAACGAAGGTTGGGAAGATGTGCGCCCCAAGGCAGCTGTAGCGGCCAATACTGGCGCCGGTCCTGACATTATTTTGTCCACCAACGACGATGCCAATTTGTACCCAGAGAAGTTACTCGACGTCACAGATCTGTGCGAGTACTTGGGTAAAAAATACGGCGGTTTCTTTCCTTCATGCAACGCCTACTTAAAACCCGATGGCAAAAAATGGATTGGTGTGCCACTGGGAGCTGCCGGCGCCATGATGGTTTACCGTAAAAGCCACCTCAAGGCTGCAGGTTTTGACACATTCCCGAAAGACACAGACGGCTTCTTGAAGATGCTCAAAGCCCTTAAAGAAAAAGGTACGCCTGGTGGCTTTGCTCTAGGCAATGCTACTGGTGATGGCCTTTGGTGCAACTGGCTCGTTTGGGCCTTTGGCGGCAAATTGGTCGATGCCAATAACAAAGTGGTCATTGACAGCCCAGAAACCATCAAGGCTTTGGAATTCGCCAAAGAAATGTACGCCACGTTCCCACCAGGCACATTGTCATGGCTCGACCCCAACAACAACAAAGCGTTCTTGGACGGTCAAGTTAGCGTGACCAATAACGGCATCTCCATTTACTACGCCACAAAAACATCGACAGATGAAAAAGTGCGTGCATTGAAAGAGGATGTACATCACGCGGCATACCCCGTGGGACCAGTCGGTACGCCAACTGAATCGCATCTGTTCTTTAATCAAATGATCATGAAGTACACCAAGTTCCCGAATGCAGCCAAAGAGTTCTTGCGCTTCATGATGGAAAAAGAGCAGTTTGATCCATGGCTCACAGCGGCTGGCGGTTACATTGCGCCTCCATTGGACTTTTACACCAAGTCTGCCATCTGGACTTCCGATCCAAAGCACACAGCCTACCGCGATTGCGTGAAAAACATGCGTCCCGCAGGCTACGCAGGCAAGATGGGTTATGCCTCAGCTGGCGCTGGTGCCGACTTCATTGTGGTCAACATGGTGGCTGAAGCTGCTAGCGGTTCTAAAACACCGAAAGAAGCGGCAGAACGCGCACAGAAACGTGCAGAGCGTTACTACAAAGTTTGATCTTTTTATAAACTGATAAGTATCCATGACACCCTTGCTTGAGAGAATTCAGAACAGCCGCAATGTGCTCGGCTTGATCTTCATGATGCCAGCGGCGCTTTTGCTGCTGCTGTTTCTGACATACCCTCTTGGCTTGGGTGTTTGGCTAGGTTTTACCGACACCAAAATTGGCCGTGCTGGCCAATGGATTGGTTTTGAAAACTACATTTTCCTAATGAGCGACAGCGTCACCCAACTGGCGTTGTTTAACACCATGTTCTACACCACCGTGGCCAGCGTGCTCAAGTTTTTCTTGGGACTTTGGTTGGCTTTGTTGTTGAACAGAAATCTGCGTTTTAAATCCTTTTTCAGGGCCGTTATTTTGCTGCCCTACATTGTGCCTACGGCACTCTCAGCCATTGCTTTCTGGTGGATTTTCGATTCTCAGTTTTCCATCATCAGCTGGGCGCTGGTCAAAATGGGCTGGATCGACGCCTACATTGACTTTTTAGGTTCGCCGTGGAACGCTCGGTTAGCTACACTTTCAGCCAATGTTTGGCGCGGTGTGCCCTTTGTGGCCATTACCTTGCTGGCGGGTTTGCAAACCATATCGCCCTCCTATTACGAGGCCTCCGCCATTGATGGCGCCACGCCTTGGCAGCAGTTCTGGCATGTCACCTTGCCACTGCTCACACCCATCATTGCGGTCACCATGACCTTCTCTGTGCTGTTTACCTTCACAGACTTCCAACTGATCTATGTGCTGACACGAGGCGGCCCTTTGAATGCCACCCACCTCATGGCAACACTCTCCTTCCAGCGAGCCATTTCAGGTGGCGCATTGGGAGAAGGAGCGGCCATTGCCATTGCCATGGTGCCCTTCTTGTTGGCCGCCATTCTCTTTAGTTATTTCGGACTTCAACGCCGCACATGGCAACAAGGCGGTAGCGACAAATGAGCCAAGACACCCAAGACAATGTGGGCATGTCCTATTTGGACAGCAATGCCACCAAGCTTTTCAAAACCTATTTTCCACTTGTCGCGTTTTTGTTCGTCTTGCTCTTCCCCTTTTATTGGATGGGCATTACCGCGTTCAAACCCGACAACGAATTGCTATCGCGCGATGGCAATCCTTTTTGGATCATCAACCCCACGTTGGCGCACGTTGAAAAGTTGCTCTTTCGCACGGCTTACCCACAGTGGATGTGGAATACCGTGTTGGTCTCTGTCACAGCCACCTTCTTTTCGCTGTTTGCTTCTGTCTTAGCGGCTTACGCCATTGAACGTTTGCGCTTTAAAGGTGCCAAAAACACAGGTCTTGCTATTTTCTTGGCCTACCTTGTGCCGCCCTCCATCTTGTTCATCCCTTTGGCGTCAGTTGTGTTTGAGTTGGGTTTGTTTGATACCCGATTGGCGCTGATCCTCACCTACCCGACCTTTCTCATTCCGTTTTGTACTTGGTTGCTCATGGGTTACTTCCGAAGCATCCCATTTGAATTGGAAGAGTGCGCCATGATCGATGGTGCCAACCGTTGGGAAATCTTGGTCAAGATCATCTTGCCGCTTTCAGTACCTGGCCTCATCTCAGCTGGAATTTTTGCATTCACGCTGTCGTGGAATGAGTTCATTTATGCACTCACCTTCATATCATCCAGTGAATTCAAAACAGTACCGGTTGGCGTGGTCACTGAATTGGTCGAAGGCGATGTTTACCACTGGGGCGCCCTCATGGCGGGTGCGCTATTTGGCTCACTGCCCGTTGCCTTCATTTATTCGTTTTTTGTCGAGTATTACGTTTCTGGCATGACCGGATCTGTCAAAGAATAAAACGACTTCAATGCCAAAGCTCAAACCTTTTGCTTTGTTTGAGCTCTCAGTTTGAGCTTGCGCAGCCTCAATTTAAGAGACCAGTATCCACCTAGACAAATAAAATTTGATCTAAATCAAGGCGTTCAAAAACTGAATGCCTACCATCTGTCCATCACTTTGAAAGATGGACATGAAATTCTTAATTGCTGTGGATGGCTCCAAGGCTTCTCAGGCTGCCGTGAAATATACGGTCTCACTTTTCAAAAACACGAAGGGTGAGAATCACATCACGCTACTCACCGTCCAAGACGACTCAGCGCTCAAACTTTTCAAAAAGTACACGCAAAAAGGTGCAGTTGACGACTACCTTCGCGAAGGCGCCGATTCCCACTTAGCCTGGGCCATTCGGTTTCTCAACAAAGCCAATGTCGCTCACGACATGGCCATCAAGTTTGGGCACCCCAGCGCACAAATTCTCAAAGAAGCCAAAGTTGGCGGGTTTGACATGATCATCATGGGCACCAAAGGCCGCTCAGCATGGGGAGACACGCTCATGGGCTCTGTCGCTCACAGAGTTGCAAGCGCCTCCAAAGTGCCAGTTCTCTTAATTCAGCCTTGATAAAGCTTGGTCAATTCCTAGGCTTGGCTTTGCGAGCTGTTTTCTTTTCTTTTTGAAGCGCTTCTTTGCGAAGCGCTCTATCGGCATCGGCCTGCAAACCAGAGGCAAGCCACTCTGCAAACTCAGCGGGCGTCTCTAAGGTTAAACGACCCAGGGCAGCTGATCTGAAATCGTGAATCACAATTTCAGCGGCCTTGGTGTTGTTCACTCTGCCGCCACTTTGAATAGCGCCCCTAAAGCGCGCAATGGCCTCCAGCATGGTTTCGTCTGTGTGGCTGCTGACATCTTTGATTTTGTAGCGCAAGGCCAATGCTTGTGGATACTTAGGAATGAGGTAGTGAAGCAGCTCTAAGGCCACCTCTTCATCGTCAAAGGCATTCACGCCAATGGCGCCACTGGCGGCCAAGTTATAGCCACTCTTTTCCACAATGATGCGCGGCCAGAGCACACCCGGTGTGTCATACAAATAGAAGTCGTCAGCCAAGGTAATGCGCTGCTCTAGTTTGGTTACACCCGCCTCATCGCCAGTCTTCGCTGCTTTCTTGCCCTTCAGGGTATTGATCAAGGTGGACTTGCCCACATTGGGAATACCGCAAATGAGCACACGCATGGGCTTGGCCATGCCGCCCCTGTTGGGAGCCAGTTGGTGACACGCTTCAATCAAAGCCTTGGCCGGTGAGACCATGCTGGTATCAAGACCAATAGCCTTCACGTTGGGCATGGCGTTGTAGTGGGCCAACCACATGAGGGTGCGTTCTGGATCTGCTAAATCTTGTTTGCTTAGAACCTTCAAGCCTGGCTTGCCTTGAATAAGCTGCGCCAACATGGGGTTGGCGCTTGAACCCGGCAACCTAGCGTCCAGCATTTCAATGACGACATCAATGTCTTTGATGCGCTCCTCAATCGCTTTGCGCGTGAGGTGCATGTGTCCGGGAAACCATTGAATTGCCATGGTGCTTGAAAATCTGACGAGTCGTTAAGAGCTGTATTGTCCAATACTTCTTAGCACATGCATCCATCGGACTGACATTTAGCACCTTAAGCCTGTTCAATGGCTTCAATTCGCGCACTGCCCAGCATGATGGGCTTGACCAAAATTTTGTAAGTATCCAAGTCAAAACTCTGTTGAATGCTGACCTTCAAAGCGCTTGACTTTGAACAGGTGGTACCTAAGTAGCGCCAATCTTGAATGCGGTGCCGTTGAATCCAATCGGCACTTTGCTCAACCAATTCAATGGCGCCCTCAAAAGGCCAAGCGTGCACCTTCATGTCGGTCAGTGCGTTCAGCAATCGCTCATCGTGATCAGGCCTTTGCTCATGACCCACACAGGCCCCCAAACACGTTTTAACTTGCAGCCCAAAACAACCTCGTTTGCCGATTTTCTCTAGCCCCAATAAACCTAAACACAAGCGGTGCTGATCTGCCATTTCACGCAGTTTGCTTTGTGCGGCATGGACCGAGCCAAAGAGGCCATACAGTCCGTCAACCTTTCCCAAGCCCAAATCCTTACCGTTCACAATGGCCGGCATCCAGCCATCGCCCTGCTTCACGATTTGAAGCGTGCAGAGACTGCGAAGTCGCCTTAACCGAACATTGAAAATAGGATTCAGACTTTTTATCAGATGCGACTCAAGCAACAGGGCGCCAATTTCACCTGCCGTTTCAATGCACTCGACGTGCATGGTTTGCGACATCATTTCAACTTCATCCTCAGCACGCATGTGGGCCATGACTCTGCTGCGAATGTCCACACTTTTTCCAATGTAAAGAGGCAGTGTGCCGGCACCTTTAAAGATATAGACACCTGATGACCTTGGCAGTTGCGTCAAGGTGTCGACATTGGCGTTGGCTTTGGGGTTCAGAGGGAGACTAAAAGTCACAAGAGTTGCACAAATAAGGGTTAAGCCACTTGAATTCTAATGAGCTTGGGGTAATCTCTAGCCACTTTTATCGCAATCCTTGATTTTTAACCATGACAGTTCACGCACTTCACACCTCTAACAGCCAAGATGCTGTTCAACAAGTTAAAGTTCATTTGGCAGCAGCTTTGCGAATGGCCGTCTTAGACAGATTTGAAGAAGGCATTGACAACCATTTCACTGCCTGCGTGCCAGGACGTACCGATCAATATTTTGTTTTGCCATTTGGTCTGCATTGGTCAGAAGCTCGGGCCAGTGACATGATGATTTTCAATGAGGCGGGTCAAACCATTGAAGGACGGGGTGTTGTTGAACTGTCTTGCCAAAGTATCCATGCCCCACTGCACCGACTTACTGGGGCCAAGGTTGTGTTGCACACGCATCAGCCATGGGCTACAGCACTGAATATGTTGCAAGACAATCGCTTGTTGCCGGCCACACAAACAGCGGCATTTTTTCATGGTCGCATCGCCTACGACGATACCTACACGGGTTTGGCTTCGTCCAACAATGAAGGTGAGCGTTTGGCTGAATTGATGGGCAATAAAACGGTGTTGTTCATGAAGAATCACGGCGTGGTCACAGTTGGCGACACGATTGCACAGGCCTACAGACGTTTGTACAAACTCGAAAAAGCTTGCCAAACCCAGGTGTTGGCCATGAGTACAGGCAAAGACTTGAACATCCTGAGCGACGAAGTCATTCAAAGAGTCCTAACCCCCTCAGGCGCCGACCGTCACCCCCGTGGCGACCGAGAAAGACTCTACTTCGAAGCCAATATGCGCATCCTAGACCGCACCAACCCCGGCTACGCTGATTAAATAAATGGGGTCAGATC
>CALAGS010000230.1 GCA_937891665.1 uncultured Burkholderiales bacterium
AGCGTCCCACAGCTTGGGCCGCCGTTTCGTGGGTGAGTCCAAACTCTTTGATGAGGCGCTGTAAACCATGCGCCTCTTCAAGTGGGTTGAGGTCTTCACGTTGAATGTTCTCAATCAAGGCCATGGCCGCTGCCGCTTCATTGGGCACATCGCGAACCAAAACTGGCACCTCGTTCAAACCCGCCAGTCGCGATGCGCGGAAACGTCGCTCACCCGCAATGATTTCATACTTACCCGCATTGGGGCCATCACTTAACTTGCGAACCAAGATAGGTTGCATGATGCCTTGAGCCTTGATGGACTCGGCCAACTCATAAAGAGCGCCCTCGTCCATTCGTGTTCGAGGCTGGTACATGCCTGGCACCAACTCGCTCAAAGCCAAACTGCTGGGAGTTCGATTGGCTGCCGCCTCAACGGCCTGAGGCGAGCTAGGCTCATCTTGAACCTTGGGGCCCAATAAAGCCTCCAGCCCTCGGCCTAAGCCCTTTGGTTTTTTAGTGACCATGTTTTTTTTCTTTCATCAATTCATTCAACAAGGCGTGGCCTTCAGGCCAGTCACCTAAATTTGATTCAGCGTTCAAATGTCCGCGCTCGCCTAAGTTTAAATAGTGAGACCCCCATGCCTTCGCAAACTGCTCTGCCCGCGCGGCGGTGCAATACGGGTCGTTTTGACTGCCAATCAAAATTGATTTGAAAGGCAGTGCCGTCAAGTCAATTGGGCGCCAACTTGAAAACACATCTTGCAAATGTGAGGCTTCAACGTCGCCAGGTGCCACCAACAAAGCCGCTTTGACTTTGTGGCATTGTGAAGAAATTTGAGCCCACGCTGCAACCTGAATGCAACCCAAACTGTGTGCAACCAAGAACACGGGTCCACTCAAGTCGGACATCACATCGTCCAAGCGCGCCAACCAATCGCCGCGAAGTGGCTTCATCCAATCGTGTTGCTCTACCAATTGATAGGCATGCTGACTGACCCAAAGGCTTTGCCAATGTAGGTGCCCACTTCCCTGCCAACCAGGCAATATAAGGATGTTCGAGTTTTTCATTTCCACATTGCCGCAAGCTTAAAGGCTTGGAATACGCTGGACCAACTCCCTGGCAAACTCCACGAATGCTTGGCTGCCTTTGGCAGAAGGGTCAAACACAACGCCCGGCAAACCATAGCTGGGCGCCTCTGCCAGCCGCACATTTCGAGGAATCACCGTGTTAAAAACTTTGTCGCCAAAGTGCGATTTAAGTTGCTCACTCACTTGCTGTTGCAAGGTAATTCGCGGATCAAACATGACGCGCAACAAACCAATGATTTTCAAATCAGGGTTCAAATTGGCATGCACTTGCTTGATGGTGTTCACCAAATCGGTCAGCCCCTCCAGCGCAAAATATTCGCACTGCATCGGCACAATCACGCCATGCGCGGCACACAAACCATTCAAGGTCAGCATGGACAAAGAGGGTGGGCAATCAATTAAGACAAAGTCAAAGTCTTTGTCTGCCACGTCCAAAGCTGACTTCAACCGTTGGTCGCGCCTTTCAAGGTCAACCAGTTCAACCTCTGCACCGGCCAGTTCGCGGTTGGCGCCCAACACGTGATAACCGCATTTTTCCGAAAAAATGGCCGCCTCTTGAATGCTGGCCGACTCTAATAAAACGTCGTACACACTGAGCTCAAGCT
>CALAGS010000231.1 GCA_937891665.1 uncultured Burkholderiales bacterium
TTCAAAATCGATCTGCGAATGAGCTTATTGGACAGTTGAGCTGGTGCCCAAAACCACTGCGCTGATTTCATAGATTCACAAGCTGCCACAAATCTGCGCAACACTTCTTCAAAGTCTGCATCTGAGTAGTTCAAGCTGAAAATCAAACGACCGGTGCCCACCCAGCTGAGCGCCAAACCCTCAGAGCGCAGGTAGTACTGAAGCATCCAGTTGTAGCGGCTTGTGTCCGTGTAATAAAGGCTCCAGACACTCGACATATTGGCAGCCCGCAAAGGCAGTTCTTTTTCAGTCATCACCTGATTGAATCGTTCGCGCCTTTGGTTCCAAGTGGTGTCCAAATTGTCGTAAACAGCTGATATTTCAGGTGTTTCAATTTTTTCTAAAAAGACAGACATGGCACCCATGACATGTGGATGCGCGTTGAACGTACCGCGTGCAAAACAAATGTCAGCAGGTCTTTCTGAGCGGAATCGCTTCATCAAGTCGGCGCGGCCACACACCACGCCCACTGGGTAACCGCCACCCAAGGTTTTGCCATACGTGACCATGTCGGCTTGAACGCCAAAATACGCTTGGGCACCACCTTTTGCCAAACGGAATCCTAAGAAGACCTCGTCAAATATGAGAACGATGTTGCGTTCGGTACACACTTCACGCAGCTTTTTCAACCAAGCCGTATAAGCTTCCCGATCGTAAGTTGCCCTGCGACTGCTATCGACCAAGGAAGAGTCGCCTGGAGCGCCTTGGTTTAAATGAAGCGCTTGCAAAGGGTTGATCAGAACACACGCAATGTCTGATCTGGTCCGCAGCACTTTGAGAGAATTTTCATGCATGTCCCTCAGTGTGTATGTTTCCCGAGGCGGCATGGGGTTGCCGGGTCCGGGCTGCACATCTTCCCACCAGCCATGGTAAGCGCCGCAAAAACGAACCAGATTTTTACGACCTGTGTGATACCTTGCCAGCCTGACAGCCTGCATGACGGCTTCCGTGCCCGACATGTGAAAGGACACCTGATCGAGGCCTGAAATTTCTTTCAGGCGCTTCACGTTAAAAGCAACACAGGGGTGGTAGGCCCCTAATGTTGCGCCTACGGCTTCAACCTTCTCCGATCCTAGTTTCATGCATTCTTTGTAAAAATCAGCGCCAAAAACGTTGACGCCGTAAGAGCCCGTTAAGTCGTAAAACCGCTGCCCATCTTGGTCTGTCACAAATACGCCATCTGCCGACTGTATAAAAGCACCAACTTTTAAGTGTTGTCGCACCAGTGGACTGAATTGAAATGGGACGCGGTATGCGCCCGTGAATTGCAAATCAGAAATGATTTCACGCGCTTCGGCTGTCATTTCTATGCTTTTGGCATGCCGTGTCTGTAACAAATTTGCCAACTGGTAAAACGCAGAACGCCGATTAGCAGCCACAGACTCTGGAGCACCATCACATGAGAAGAATTGGTCTTCCTTGAACTCGTAGCCTGGCAAAAGGCCAACCACTCGTTTTGCCATTCTGGAGTGACCAGTTAAGGACGGGTGCTTGGCAAACGACAACTCCAGCCGTCTTTTTACAAAAGGGAACAAGAGTGCAATTGCACCAAGGGACAAAGCAAGTTGTACAGACACGTTGAATCCGAAGATGAGTGGTTGAAGTCATCTTTTTATTTAGATTTCGTGACAGGAAAATGAAAATGAAACAATTAATTCAAAGAATTAGCTCACAAGAAGATCTGAATTTCCTGTTAACCAATCGAATTCCACGCATCACACTGACCCGCTTCATGGGATGGTGGAGTCAAATCAAAAATCCGATCATCCGGGACTTGTCAATTGGCGTTTGGAAGTTATTTTCAGATCTTGATTTGAGAGAGGCTTCAAAAACCAAATTTGACAGCATGCACGATTGCTTTGTTCGTGAACTTAAGCCAGGTTCAAGGACCATTGACATGCGCAATGAAATCCTGAGCAGTCCCTGCGATGCCATTGTGGGCGAATGTGGCGACATTGATCACACCCAAGTCTTTCAAGCCAAAGGCTTCCCCTACAGCCTTTCCAGCTTGATGGGCTTTACGCCCAGAACTGGCGAGTTGGTTGAATCCTTGAAAAATGGCACTTACGTGACATTGCGCCTGACATCCAGCATGTACCACCGATTTCATGCGCCAGCAAATGCAACTCTCACCCATGTGACGCACATTTCTGGGGACACATGGAACGTCAACCCTATTGCCCTAAAACGCGTTGAGCAACTTTTTTGCAAAAACGAACGGGCCGTCCTGAATTTCAAATTAACTGACGGAACGCCCTTGATTATGGTGCCCGTAGCGGCCATCTTGGTCGCCAGCTTGCGCTTGCACGCTGTCAATTTGTTGTTTCATGTCGATTACACGGGTCCCAATGAAATTCCTTGCGCCATCCAATCTTACAAAGGCCAAGAGTTGGGTTGGTTTCAACACGGCTCCACCATTTTGGTATTTGTTCCAAAAGGTTTCAAATTGGCAGA
>CALAGS010000232.1 GCA_937891665.1 uncultured Burkholderiales bacterium
CAATTGCCGCAAAACTTTGCTGGCCCCCAAACGCAGACCCGCCACACCCAAGATTCCCAGCCAAATCAAAAAGATTGAAAAGAAAATCAAGAAGCTCAAAAAAGAGCTGAAGATCGTGAAGAAAAAAGCGGCCTGATCGGTACTGAACTGAATTGAGGTGACCTTGAACGCTGGGGCTCCCCATCAACGCTGGCCCGCGGAAACCATCTGGCAGTCCGTGGTACCGCAGTGGCCGGGATTCAGCATCGAGATCCTGCCCGAAATTGATTCCAGCAACAGCGAGCTGATGCGGCGCGCACGACAAGGCTGCCACGATCCTATTTTGTTGCTTGCAGAGCGCCAATCGGCAGGTCGTGGACGTCAAGGGCGAACTTGGGTTGGCGAGTCAGGGCATGCGCTCACTTTTTCCATCGGCTTGCCCTACCACCCCAGCAATTGGTCCGGTCTTTCGCTGGCTGTCGGGCTCAGCGTGGCTGAGTCGCTTGGCGCGGACATCCAACTCAAATGGCCCAATGACTTGTGGTGCCATCAAAGAAAGCTCGGCGGCATCTTGATTGAGGCCGCCAGCCAAGGCGACCAAAGCTATGCCGTGATCGGCATCGGCTTGAACATCCAACTGCCCGCCAACAAAGACCTCCGAACGCCTCCTGCGGCTCTTTCTGAGTTTTGGCAAGGCGTCAGCGCGCCCCTGGCTTTAGAGCGCGTTGTGAAGCCCTTGCTAGACGCTTTGAGAAGCTTTGAAGCAAACGGCTTCAGCCCCTTACAAGAACGCTTCAATGCGCGCGACGCACTTTGCGGTTTGGACGTCATCACCAGCGATGGGCTGTTCGGTGTGTGTGCTGGCGTGGACGATCAAGGCGCCATGCAAATTGACACGCCCGAAGGTCGAGTGAAAATCAGTAGCGCAGAAGTGAGTGTTCGGCCAAAATGAAACACTTGAAACTGCGCTGGTTGATTCTGGCCTTGATGCTCTCCAATGCGCTTTTGTATGGTTGGCGGGAAGGCCTCTTTGAAGCTTGGGGTTTTGCGCCTGAAAGTGCGCGTGAACCCTCTCGCACTTTGCAACAGATTCAGCCCGACAACGTGGTCATCACAAGGAAAATCTCATGAGCTTGAAACTTTATTTTTCACCAGGTGCTTGTTCATTTGTACCCCATTGCTTGTTGCAACGGGCAGGCGCCGACTACGAGCCCATCATGGTCAAGTTGCACAAAGGTGAGCAACACGAAGCCGACTATCAGGCCATTAATCCTCGCGGTCAGGTTCCGGTGCTGGTTGACGATGGGCAGGTGGTTACGCAAATTTTGGCCATCGTTTTACACCTTGATCAAAAGTTTCCTGCCGCGCAGTTTTTGCCAACATCGCCCATGGCTAGGGCCAAGGCCATTGAAACCTTGGCCTGGATGAACAACACCGTTCATCCCACCTTCACGCACATCTTCATGCCGCAAAAGTTCAGTGACCAAGCAGACGTTCAAGCTAACTTGAAAGCGTTCAACACGCAGACTTACAAAGGCTTGCTGTCTGAATTGGAAAGTTTCGTGAGCGCCAAAGCACCTTCTGCATGGTTATCGGGCGATCACCTTGGGCCCTTAGATGCCTATGCGCTGACGCTCACTCGATGGGGTTCTATCGCAGGCATCAACCCTAGCACTTACGCTTTATTGTGGGCACACGTTCAAAGGGTAGCGGCTGACCAAGCTGTCTCTGTGGTGATCGAGCGTGAACGGCTTCAGTTGAACTTGTTCAAAGGCTAAAGTTTTTTAGCTTTTAGTTCAAAGTTTGCGCGAAAAGCGAATGGTGAAACAAGCGCCAGGGGGCGTCTGCCCGGGATGTGCCATTTCAACCGTCACAGTGGCGCCATGGCGCTTTGCAATTTCTCGCACAATGGGCAAGCCCAAGCCAGAGCCATCTACATTGGTTCCTAAGGCTCGATAAAAGGGTTCAAACACCCGCTCTCTTTCGGCCGCGCTGATGCCAGGGCCGTTGTCTTCCACTTGCACAGCCAAGGCTTGACTGTAGGGGTCTAACAAAAGGCGCACTGTAATGACGCCTATTCGCTCGGGGGTGCTGGGGGTGTAATGAATGGCGTTGTCAACCAAATTTCGAATCATCTCTTTGAGCAGCGTCGGGTTGCCTTGCAAGGTCAAAAAGCGCCGTTTTTTAGCCGTGTCGACGCCGTCATAACCCAGGTCCAAACCCTTTTCCATGGCGTGTGGCAATGAGTCATTGAGCACCTCGCTAATCAAGGCCGCCATGTCACACGATTGCAAGTCTATAGACCCAGCGCCTTCTGCCCGAGCCAGTGACAACAGTTGATTGACGGTATGCGTAGCTTGCACACTCGCTCGACCAATTTGTTGCAGCGACTGCTTTAACTCTTCTTCTCCAGCTTCTTTTCTTTGCGCCAAGTCAGCTTGCATCCGCAAACCAGCAAGGGGGGTTTTCAATTGATGGGCCGCGTCGGCTAAAAATCTTTTTTGAGTGCTTATCGACTCTTTTAATCGACGCAACAAATCATTCACTGAGGACACCAGTGGGGCCACTTCCAATGGCACTGTTTTTTCATCCAAAGGGCTCAGGTCGTCAGATTTTCTGGCGCGTATGCGCTCTTCCAACTCCGACAGTGGCTTGATGCCGCGGACCAAGGCCAACCAAACCAGCAAGACCGCCAGGGGCAATATTGCAAACTGAGGCAGCATGACGCCTTTGATAATTTCAGTGGCCAAGACTGATCTTTTTTCTCGAGTTTCAGCCACTTGAACAAGGACAGAGCCTAATTCTGAGGTCGACTTTTCAGAAGTTAACTGAACCCATGTGTAGGCCACCCGAACCTCGAGGCTGCGCATTTCATCGTCGCGAATTTTGACATCGTAGCTGCCTACTTTTTTCTCTTCTTGAGGTTGCGGCAAATCGCGATCGCCACCCAGCAACTCGCCTTTGGGTCCAATCACTTGGTAATACACCAAGTCGGCATCATCGGCGCGCAGCAATTCGCTGGCAGGCTGGGGTAAGTTAAATTGAATGCGTTGTTGATCGGGGCTTAACTTGACCAACTGCGCAAGCGCTTGGACGTTGTAGACCAGGGCGCGGTCAAACGGTTTGTTGGCAAGCCCCTGCGCCACCAACCAAGTGAGCGCCAAGCTCACTGGCCACAACAGTAGAAGTGGAGTGAGCATCCAATCCAAAATTTCGCCGAACAACGAGCGCTGTTCGCGGCGAAATAAAGTCCCTTGCCAATTTTTACGGCTCATTCACCCACGGTGTTCAAGGCACCGTTATCCTGGTATTTTTTCAAGGCAATAACCCAGTCCCCGCACGGTTGCTATGCGAATAGGACCTTTTTCAATTTTTTTGCGCAGGCGATGGATGTACACCTCAATGGCGTTGTTGCTCACCTCTTCACCCCACTCGCACAATCGCTCGACCAATTGGTCCTTGCTGACCAAGCGTCCCGCGCGCTGCAGTAAGACTTCAAGCAAGCCCAATTCACGCGCCGAGAGCTCGACCATCTTGCCGTCAATCGTGGCCACACGACCAGATTGGTCATAAATCAATGGCCCATGTTTGATTTGTGAACTGGCCCC
Organism: uncultured Burkholderiales bacterium; assembly: GCA_937891665.1. Taxonomy (GTDB): domain Bacteria; phylum Pseudomonadota; class Gammaproteobacteria; order Burkholderiales; family Burkholderiaceae_C; genus Limnohabitans_A. The sequence continues at coordinate 3,588 of CALAGS010000232.1, forward strand.
ACCCATGCCACGGCGTGTCAGTGCTCGCACGCGCGCTTCAAGTTCTTGCAAGCTAAAGGGCTTGGCCATGTAATCGTCTGCGCCGTAGTCCAAGCCTTTGACGCGCTCTTCCACGCTGTCGGCTGCGGTGAGAATCAAAACGGGTAGCGTAGAGCCCCGTGAGCGCAACTTTTTCAAAACCTCTAAGCCGTGCATTTTGGGCAAGCCCAAATCCAAAATGAGCAAATCAAATTCACTGTTGGTCATGAGGGCCGCATCGGCCTCTGAACCGCTGGCCACATGGTCTACTGCGGCGCCACTGCTGCGCAAGGTTCTCAACAAGCCATCGGCCAATACCTGATCGTCTTCTGCAATCAAAATACGCATCTTTGTCTCCTGCTTTTGCCATTGAACGGCTTTGCGAGGCCCTGTGAAGGTCAGGCACAAATTTTAGGCGACTCTGGGTCTGTGCAGTCGAATCTTTCTTCAGGTGCTTCGTTTGCTTTTGTGCGCCTTGTCACCCGGCAAAAGCCTCACATGCAATAGGCTTCTAATCCAAGCGCGACGACCGTTGCAACTTCGTTGCCCACAGAAGCCTTGAACTCTTCTTCTGCCTGTGCTACAGCCATTTGAAATGCGGCCAACCATGCCAAGCCAGCTGGCGTAAAAACGACCTGCCTGGCCCTGGCATCTCTTGAGTCACTTTCTCTTTTGACCAAGCCCCATGCTTCGCATTGGTTCACCAAATTGCCCATGGCTTGCTTGCTCATGCCGGCCGCTTGCGCCAGTTCTGTGAGCCTTGAACCCTGCAGCGACAAATGGCGCGTGATGTGAATGTGGGCTGCACTGATTTGATCTCTGGCCGCCAAGTTGGACAGCGCCAATGGCACTTGGTCGTTGTTGGCCATCAGGCTCAAAACGCGCGCATCAAATCTGCGCATCGCATGACCAAGTAGGCGACCCAAATGGGTCTCACGCCAGCGATCGTCCAAAGCGGCCGTCCGCGCATCTCTGGGCTCTAAATTCGGCGCTGAACTGTCATTGACTGGCATTTGCTAATAGTAAAGCAAACTGACTAAAAAATCTATTTACTGATTGAGACAATGCGCTTACAGTACTGTTCAAGCATCCAGTCTTTGATCAACATTCTGAATGCAAACTTTTTAACCCGTTGATTCTCAAGGAGATTTTCATGAGCGAGCAAAACAGCGACAGAACCAAAGCCCTGCAAGCAGCCCTGGCCCAAATTGAAAAACAATTCGGAAAAGGCACCATCATGCGTTTGGGCGAAGGTGAAGTCATCGAAGACATCCAAGTGGTGTCTACGGGCTCATTGGGTCTGGACATTGCTTTAGGCGTTGGCGGTTTGCCTCGCGGCCGCGTCGTTGAAATATACGGCCCAGAGTCTTCTGGCAAAACCACACTCACCTTGCAAGTGATTGCCGAAATGCAAAAAGTGGGCGGCCAATGCGCCTTTGTCGATGCCGAGCACGCCCTGGACATCCAATACGCCCAAAAGCTGGGCGTCAACTTGCAAGACCTGCTCATCAGCCAACCCGACACCGGCGAGCAAGCCCTTGAAATTGTCGACAGCTTGGTCCGCTCAGGCGCCGTCGACTTGGTCGTCATCGACTCTGTGGCCGCGCTCACCCCCAAAGCAGAACTCGAAGGCGACATGGGCGACTCACTGCCTGGCCTACAAGCACGCCTCATGAGCCAAGCTTTGCGCAAGCTCACCGCCACCATCAAGAAAACCAATTGCATGGTTATTTTCATCAACCAAATCCGCATGAAAATTGGCGTCATGTTCGGCTCCCCCGAAACCACCACCGGCGGCAATGCACTCAAGTTCTACGCGTCTGTTCGCTTAGACATTCGCCGTACCGGCACCATCAAGCGCGGCGACGAGGCCATTGGCAACGAGACCAAGGTCAAGGTGGTTAAAAACAAAGTAGCGCCGCCCTTCAAAACAGCCGAGTTCGACATTTTGTTTGGCGAAGGCATCAGCCGCCATGGCGAGATCATCGACATGGGCGTCGAAGCCAAAATCATCGACAAGTCTGGCGCCTGGTATGCCTACAACGGCGAAAAAATTGGCCAAGGCCGCGACAACGCCCGTGAGTTTCTGCGCGAAAACGCAGAGCTGGCCGCCGAAATCGAAAACAAAGTGCGCGAGTCTTTGGGCATTCCTTTGTTGGCTGAAGCGGTTAACGCAGCCTAAGTCCGCATCAATTTGAATCTCTTTAACAGTTGCGCTCCTTGATCAATGGCTCAGCCTGGGTTTAAGTTGTCCCTCAAAGGACGTGCGCTGCGGCTTTTGTCGCAGCGCGAACACTCACGGGCTGAGCTGGTTCGCAAACTGTCGCCGCACGAAGAAGTGCCAGGTGAATTGGCACAAGTTTTAGACGATTTGCATGCCAAGGGTTTCATCGATGAAGCTCGCGTTCTAGAGTCCGTCGTCAATCACCGTGCAAGCAAGCTGGGCAATGGCCGCATCAAGCAAGAGTTGCAAGCCAAGGGCCTGGCGCCTGAATCGGTGGCTCAGGCCCTGCACGATTTAAAAGACTCTGAATTTGCGCGAGCTCAAGGCGTTTGGCAGCGCAAGTTTGGCACGCCTGCTGCCGACGCCAATGCGCGCGCCAAGCATTACCGCTTTTTACTGACTCGCGGCTTCTCTTCAGAAGTCGTCCGCAAGGTGGTGAAACTATCTGGCGCCTCCGACGAAGACTTCGAAAGCTAAGTCTCGTAGCACTGAGTTTCGGGACAAGCGCCTTAGAGTCCCAACATCAGTTTCAGGTTTTGGACGGCGGCGCCGCTGGCGCCTTTGCCCAAGTTGTCTAGCCGAGAAACCACCACGGCCTGTCTGTGGGTCTCGTTTCCGAACACCCGAATTTCAAGTTTGTTGGAATCGTTGTTGCCTGTGGCGCCTAACTTGCCGCTTTCTTCTGCAGGTACCACGCTGACCCAACCGCCCTCGTTTTGGCTGCTTGCGTAGTGGGCGCGCATGGCTTCGTAGACATCAGACACCTTTGGTTTGCCTGGTAAGTCGTCTAAGAACAAGGGCAACTCGACCAACATACCTTGCCGAAAATTGCCAACCGCAGGCAAAAAGATGGGGCGGCGTGTGAGCCCGGTGTACTTCATGATCTCAGGTACGTGCTTGTGCTGGAGGCCTAAAGCATAGGCTTCGTGCAAGGGTGCGCGGCCTGCTTCATAGTCTTCAATCATGGTGCGACCGCCACCAGAGTAACCACTCACTGATGGCAAAGACACTGGAAAATCTGGGGGTAAGACGCCGGCACTGACCAAGGGGGCCAGGATGGCGATGGCGCCAGAGGCATAGCAGCCGGGGTTACTGACACGCTGCGCATTGACCACCGCCTGGCGCTGGCCTGCGCGCATTTCAGGAAATCCGAAGACCCAGCTGTCGTTCACACGGTGTGCGGTGGAGGCATCAATGATGCGTGGTTTGTGACCGGCCAAAGCATCGATCATGGCCACCGACTCCTTGGCGGCTTCATCGTGAAGACACAAAATGACCAAGTCGACCTGGGACATGAGCTCACGCTTGGCTTCTGGATCTTTGCGTTTTTCAGGTGAAATACTCAAAAGCTGAACTTCAGGCATGGCCAACAGACGCTCACGGATCAAGAGTCCGGTGGTTCCAGCTTCGCCATCGATGAATATTTTGGCCATTCAGGGCTCTCCCAAGATATATTTGCTCGCCGTCATGTCAATGTAAGTGACTCGGCTCAGGATTGGTGCGTTGCAACATGATACAGTCGCCGGCTGAAGTGTCCAGTGCTTGTTTGGGGCAAATCACCCTGACTGGCTGGTGAGAATAACCACCCTCTGAGAGAAACCTCATGAAGATCCACGAGTACCAAGGCAAGGAAATCTTGCGTCAATTTGGTGTGCCAGTGCCCCGCGGCATTCCGGCCTTTACAGTGCAAGAAGCGGTGGAAGCCGCTCAAAAATTGGGCGGCCCAGTGTGGGTTGTCAAAGCACAAATTCACGCGGGCGGTCGCGGCAAGGGCGGCGGCGTGAAGCTAGCGCGCTCCATCGACGAAGTGAAAAAACTCGCCGGTGAAATTTTGGGCATGCAGTTGATCACGCACCAAACTGGCCCAGAAGGTCAAAAGGTTCGTCGCCTCCTCATTGAAGACGGTGCCGACATCAAAAAAGAATATTACATCTCCGCTGTCACAGACCGTGCTTCACAACGTGTGGCCATGATCGTGTCAAGCGAAGGCGGTATGGACATTGAAGGTGTGGCACACGACACACCCGAGAAAATCATCACCGAAATCGTTGACCCCGCATTGGGCCTTACCGATGCGCAAGCCAAGATGTTGTCTGACGCCATTGGCGTGCCTGCAACTTCGACTGCCCAAGCCGCTGACGTGCTGCAAAAGGTTTACAAGTGCTACATGGACACCGACGCGTCTTTGGTCGAGATCAATCCTTTGATCTTGGAAGGCAACGGCGGCATTCGCGCTTTGGACGCCAAGTTCAACTTCGATTCCAACGCTTTGTTCCGTCACCCAGAAATCGTGGCCTACCGCGATTTGGACGAAGAAGATCCTGCAGAAGTAGAAGCTTCTAAATTCGATTTGGCCTACATCAGCTTAGACGGCAACATTGGTTGCTTGGTCAACGGTGCGGGCTTGGCCATGGCCACCATGGACACCATCAAGTTGTTTGGCGCCGAGCCAGCCAACTTCTTGGACGTGGGCGGCGGCGCCACCCCCGAGAAGGTTACAGAAGCTTTCAAGATCATGTTGAAGAACCCCAAAGTGAAAGCCATTTTGGTCAACATCTTTGGCGGCATCATGAAGTGCGACACCATCGCAACCGGTGTGATCACTGCTTGCAAGGCCACGAACTTGAACGTGCCTTTGGTCGTTCGCATGAAGGGCACCAACGAAGATCTAGGCAAGAAGATGCTCCAAGAAAGCGGTTTGCCCATCATTTCCGTGGACACCATGGCAGAAGCAGCACAAGCTGCCGTTAAAGCGGTGAAAGGTTAATTACATGTCTATCTTTATCAACAAAGACACCAAAGTCATTACCCAAGGTATTACCGGCAAGACCGGGCAGTTCCACACTGAAAAATGCCAAGAGTACGCCAACGGTAAAAACTGTTTCGTTGCAGGTGTGAATCCCAAAAAAGCGGGCGAGTCCATCTTCAACATTCCAATTTACGCCTCCGTTAAAGAAGCGGCTTCCACCACAGGCGCCACCGTATCTGTGATTTATGTGCCGCCAGCAGGCGCAGCCGCAGCCATCTGGGAAGCCGTAGAAGCCGATCTCGACTTGGCCATCTGTATTACCGAAGGCATTCCTGTCCGTGACATGCTCGAAATTCGCAATCGCATGCGCGCCAAAGAAGCGGCTGGCGGCAAGAAGACTTTGTTGCTCGGCCCTAACTGCCCAGGTTTGATCACGCCTGACGAAATCAAAATCGGCATCATGCCCGGTCACATTCACCGCAAAGGCCGCATTGGCGTGGTGTCTCGTTCAGGCACCTTGACTTATGAAGCTGTGGCGCAACTCACCGAAATCGGTCTGGGCCAGTCTTCTGCAGTCGGTATTGGTGGCGACCCTATCAACGGCTTAAAGCACATCGACGTGATGCGCGCTTTCAACGACGACCCTGACACCGATGCCGTGATCATGATCGGTGAAATTGGCGGCCCCGACGAAGCAGAAGCTGCGCGCTGGTGCAAAGACAACATGAAAAAGCCCATCGTGGGCTTTATCGCTGGCGTCACTGCACCTGCAGGCAAGCGCATGGGCCACGCCGGTGCCTTGATCTCTGGTGGCGCCGACACAGCCGATGCCAAATTGGCCATCATGGAAGAATGCGGCTTCAAAATTACCCGCAACCCTTCCGAAATGGCCCGTTTGCTCAAGGCCATGCTGTAATTGCCGTAAGCAGTTTTACGCACCCCACGGCCCAGACGGGCCGTTAAAATTCAAGTCCCGACAAAAGAGATGGCCCTTAGAGGCCATTTCTTATTCCTACTAAAAATGCAAAGGGACTCTCATGGAAATGTTACAAACAGCCGACTTTTGGATCGGCTTGATGAAGATCGTCTGGATCAACATCATCTTGTCTGGCGACAACGCCGTGGTCATTGCTTTGGCCGCTCGCTCCTTGCCTGAAAATCAACAACGCCAAGCGATCATGTTTGGTTCAGGCGCTGCAGTTGTGCTTCGAATCGCCTTGACTGTTGTCGCTGCTGCGCTGCTAGAACTCTCTTATTTGCAAATCATTGGCGGCATCTTGCTCTTGTACATTGGCGCCCAACTCTTAAGTGAGGATGGCGATCATGAAGAGGGGGGTGTAGAAAAAGCCAGCTTGATGGTGGCGATTAGAACCATTCTGATTGCCGACTTGGTCATGAGCCTAGACAACGTGATTGCCGTTGCAGCTGCAGCCAAGGGCAATACGACCTTGCTTATTTTGGGTCTGGCCATCAGTATCCCCATGGTTGTTTTTGGCAGCGCCATCATGATCAAGCTCATGGCTCGCTTTCCCATCATCGTCACCTTTGGTGCATGCCTCATTGGTTGGGTGGGCGGCGAAACCATTGTCAGTGATGTGGTGCTTCGTGAGTTCTCGGAAGTCAACCCATGGCTTCATTACGCAGCTGCCACCGCTGGCGCTTTGTCTGTATTGGCCATTGGCAAGTATTTTCAAAGCAAGCAAGCAAGCGAAGAAAAATCAGACGAACCTGCTTGACTTAGCGCAAGCATTTGTAACCAAGCCGGCCCCCCGTGGTCGGTTTTTTTACGTCCTAATCAGGGTCTTCGAGATTAAAATTAACTACCCCTTAGGAACACCATGACACGCCATCGCTCCACCTATTTTCGCGGTTTCACCCTGATCGAGCTCATGGTGGTCATCGCCATCATTGGCGTATTGGGATCATTGGCACTGCCTGCTTACCAAGACTACGCCGTGCGCGCCAAGGTCTCTGAAATGATGTTGGCGGCTACGCAATGCAAAACTGCCGTCACCGAAGCTGTCAGCACGGCATCCCAAGCCGATGTCAGCGCTGCTTTGCCTATAGCATGTGAAACACAAACTTCCAAATACGTGAGCGGCATGGTGGTAGACGCCAATGGTGTCATCACTGTCACCGGTAACGCCAACACCCTGCGCGGCAATACCAGCGCTACGGCCAATGCCCTCTCGCTTGTCCCTGTGCAAACAGGCAGCAGTCTTTTAAATGGCACCACCGACGGCGGCAAGTCCATCAGCGCTTGGAATTGCGGCCCAGCGGCAACCAACCCATTGGACGTGAAGTACCTGCCCAATTCTTGCAAAGGTGCAATCTAAGTGCTCATGCATCAAAGAAGTTAAACTCGTTGCATTGCAGCCAGCGAAGCTTGCTGTTAACAATTAACCCCTTGATGACGGTGCTTCCATGAAAAAACGCTACCTGCTCAGTGCCTTCGCTCTGACCGCTTCTACTTTGCTCATGCCCTGCGTTGCCAGTGCACAAGACTTCCCCCCCAAGCGCCCTGTCACGCTTTTTGTTGGCTTTGCGCCGGGTGGTGCCGCCGATGCGGCCGCCCGTTTGATTGCCAAAAAGCTCACCGAAAACATCGGCCAAAACGTCATTGTGGAAAACAAGGCAGGTGCTGGCGGCAACATCGTTCACCAGCAAGTAGCCAACGGTGTGGCAGATGGCTCTGTCATTTTGCTGGGCTCCATCGGCCCCATGACCATTGCCCCACACATGATGAAGGTCGGCTATGAGCCCTTCAAAGACTTAGCGCCAATTTCTGGCGGCGTGAACTTCCCCAACATGTTGGTGGTTAACAAAGAATCGGGCATCAAAAATCTGGCCGACTTTATCGCAATGGCCAAAAAAGCCCCAGACACGGTGTCTTTTGCCTCAACAGGTGCGGGATCCGCATCGCACCTCACTGGCGAATTGTTTGCCATTCGCACCAATACAGAGATGCTGCATGTCCCTTACAAGGGCGGCGCACCCGCCATGCAAGACCTGTTGGCCAATCGCTTCACAGGTTATTTTTCTGCACCGCCCACGTCCATTCCGCACGTCGAGTCTGGCAAGTTGGTGGCCATTGCAACCACCGGCCTCACTCGCCCTAGCTATCTGTCCAATGTGCCCACCGTGGCTGAGTCTGGCTTTCCTGGTTTTGAAGCGCTGAACTGGTATGCGTTCCTTTCCTCTGCCAAAGTGCCTTCGGTCATTTTGGACAAATGGAATGCAGAGATTGTCAAAGTGCTCAACGACCAGAGCACCAAAGACGCTCTCACCAAGCTTGGCTTGTCTGGCGCCCCTTCTTCCCGTGCAGAGCTCACCGCCTTCATGCAGAAGGAGTCAGACAAGTGGGGAAAGCTGGTGCGTGAGCGAAAAATTACGGCTAACTAAACCGCTTTGTTTTCAGCCACCCAATGCCCCGACTTACCGCCTTGCTTCTTTAACAACTTCACATCCGTGA
>CALAGS010000233.1 GCA_937891665.1 uncultured Burkholderiales bacterium
TGTTTTTGCGGCAAGGAATTGGAATGCGTGTCAGCTCTGTGCCTGTCATGGCGGTGCGAAACACCACATCGTTAGGATAGTCTTCTGGCAGCCCAGCTTCACGCAAACTGGGTGCAACGCCCAATCTTCGAAAGTTTTCCATGCTTCTAGCCGATACATGGTTGCATTTGACGTTTGGAGGCTCGGCAAATTTGCGAACCTCAACAATGTGAACCTTGACGCCATTGCGTGCCAAATCCATGGCCAAGGTTAAGCCAACAGGGCCCGCACCCACCACCAGCACATCGCTGTCAAATTTCAAATTCATAAATACTTCAGTTCAATTTGATGTTGGCTTGGCGAATGACCTTGGCCCATTTTTGGGTTTCGCTTTTGATGTAGGCATCTAAGCCTTCCATGGAAGTTGCAACAGGCTCCATGCCACTTTGGCGCATTTGTGTTTTGATGGCTTCGTCATTCAAGGCGGCCGTAAATTCTGTGTGCAGTCTTTGAATGATGGCCGCTGGTGTGCCAGCCGGAGCCACCAATCCAAACCAGCCTGTCGAGTCATATCCCGCTAGGCCGCTTTCAGCGAGTGTAGGGACTTCAGGCAAGTTGTTCAGTCGTTTGGGACTGGTCACGGCAAAAGCTTTTAACTTGCCCGCTTTGATGTGGGGTAGGGCGGCGGCAAGGTCCGTGATTGACAATTGAATTTGCCCAGACAGTGTGTCCATAGCGGCTGGGCCAGAGCCGCGGTAAGGAACTTCGATCATTTTGAGGTCTGCCATTTGAGTGAACAAGGCCGTCGACAAATGCATGGCGGTGCCATTGCCGCCGTGGCCAATCGATACTTTCCCAGGTTGCGACTTGGCATAGGCAATGAGCTGCTGCATGTTGTCTGCAGGCACTGACGGATGACCCACCAAGACAAATGGGATGGCGGCCAACATGGTAATGGGCTGAAAATCTTTGGCCACATCAAAAGGCATTTGAGGGTAAAGACTGGAATTGGCTGTTAGCCCGCCCGCAGCACCTACGCCCAATACGTAGCCGTCTGGGGCGGCTTTGGCAACCAAACTGAGGCCAATGTTGCCGCCAGCACCGGGCCGATTGTCAGTGACCAAGGGTTGTCCCAATTTGTCGTTGAGCCGTGTCGACAAAATTCGAATGATGGCATCTGCACTTCCGCCAGGCGGAAACGTGACCACAATTTTGATGGGTTTTGAAGGATAGTCTGCCGCCTGAGCAAAAACTGAGAGGGACGTCATTGACCCGGACAAGGCCAACAAAGCAAAAGGCACCCAATAAAGTAAACGTCTGCGCATAAAAAGCTCCTTATTTAAGAACACTTTAGCGTTGCGTTTCTTCAATTGCAATCGGTGATTGAACTGAGGCCTTACGCCCTGTTAGCAGGTAGAACAAGAATTCGATTTTCTGTGACACAAACTCACGTGCTTGGGGTTTCCATCATTTCCTCAGACAGAGTGTCGTGATAGCGTGCGATAACAATAATTTGATGGAATGGCAAACCTATGCAGACGCACTTTTTTCGGCAGTTCACCTGTTGCTTGGCTTTATGCTTGTTGCCCTTTTGGAGCTTGGCACAAGATTGGCCAGCCAAACCGGTTCGCATTGTGGTGCCTTACCCAGCCGGCGGCGGCGTTGATGCTGCAGCAAGGCTGGTGGCGCAACACTTGAGCACTGTTTTGGGTCAATCGGTTGTGGTGGACCCAAAGCCGGGTGGTGGCACAGTGATTGGCGCTGAAATGGTTTCTCGTTCAGCGCCAGATGGCTATACCTTCCTGCTCACTGGCGGCTCCACCATGTCCTTATTGCCGCTCACCCACCCTGGCAAATTGCCATTTGAGCCGCTTGTAGATTTTGTGTCAGTCAGCATGATTTCGCGTTTGCCATTCTTTTTAATCACAGCCCCCGCCAACAACTACAACTCGCTCAAAGACCTGATGGCAGATGCCAAATCCAAGCCAGGAAGGTTGCCTTATGCCAGCAATGGCATTGGCTCGATGGGACATGTGGGCACAGCCATGCTGACGCTAAGTGCTGGTGTCGACATGATCCATGTTCCTTATCAAGGATTCCCACCCGCTATTTCTGATTTGGTCACAGGCCGGGTCGTCATGGTCATGGCAGACCTTGCACCTGTTAAAGGTCAAATTCAAGCCGGTACCTTGCGCCCCTTAGCGGTGGCATCGCCTCAAAGATCACGGTTTATGCCTGAAGTTCCCACATTGGCTGAAGCGGGCTATCCCGGCATCGAATTTGAAATATGGATGGGCTTGTATGCACCCGCTAAGACGCCAGCTCACATCGTGAACCGAGTGGGTCAAGAGTTGAAAAAGTATTTGGAAATGCCCAGTACCCGCGAGGCTTTTGCCAAATTAGGCCATGAGAGCGATGGTGCAGGACCTGAAGTTGTCAAGCAAAGAATTGAATCTGAGCTTAAACAGATGTTGCCTGTTGTGAAGGCGGCGGGCCTGTCGAACAAATAAGTTATGTCTAAAGAATACATGCGAACCGCCTCAAGTGACTTGCTGCAAGGCTTGGTCGATTTAGGCATTGAATATTTGTTTTGCAATCTGGGTACTGACCATGCGCCACTGATTGAGGAGATGGCACATTGGCGAGAGCAAGGCCGCGCATTTCCAAAGTTAATTTTGTGCCCGCACGAAAACACGGCGGTTCACATGGCGGGTGGCTATGCCGTTGCAACGGGACGTGGACAAGCCGTATTGGTTCATGTCGATGCGGGCACAGCCAATGCAGCCATGGGCTTGCACAATCTTTGCCGCACTCGAATTCCTGTGCTGCTTATTGCAGGTCGTGCTCCCATGACCACCTTCGATGACGTCAGAGGCGGCCGCGATACCTATGTCCATTTCATTCAAGAGCCCTTTGATCAAGCCAGTGTGGTGAGGCCCTATGTCAAGTGGGAGTACAACTTGGCATGGCCCGCAATGGCGCATGAAGTGGTGTCGAGGGCGGGCGCAGTCATGCAAAGTGACCCTACTGGGCCGGTCTATCTCACCTTGCCCAGAGAAGTTTTAGCTGCTCCGGTTGACGCTGCCAGCGTGGGTGCTTATGGCCATCAAAATCATTTGCCTGTCAAAGCGCAGGGTGCAGATTCAAGCGCAGTTCGAGCCATTGCAGAGCAGCTCATGCGTTCAGAAAATCCAATGTTGGTTACTGCTTATGCGGGCAGAAACCGCGAGGCGCCTGCACTGATCGAAAAGTTGGCTGCTTTGTGTGGCATGCGCGTTTGTGAGTTCAACACCATTTACATGAACATACGGCGTGACTCGCCTTATTTTGGCGGCTACAACCCTGCTGCATTCACGGAACAAGCTGACTTTGGATTGATGGTCGATGTCGATGTCCCTTGGATTCCCAAAACCACACGTGTCAACCCCAACGCCTATTGGGCTCAGTTGGATGTGGATGCCATCAAGCGCGATATTCCGATGTGGGGCTTCCCGCTGAATGCGCGCATCGAAGGCGACAGTGTTCGCTTGATCACGCAGTTGATTGAGATCATTGAAAGCAGTGCCACGCCAGAGTTCAAAACAAAAGCAGCGGCAAGGGGCTTGGCCTTGAAAACAGCGCACGCACAAAACAGACAGAAGGCAGCATCCCTTGCCCAAGCAAAGGGTGTTGTCAATGCCATCAATCCGCATTACCTATGCGCCGTGATGGGTCAAAAAATTGATTTGCACGACATTGTTTTGAATGAGGCCATTCGCAACACCATGGCGGTGTTTGAACAAATACCGCGCGAGGTGCCAGGTAGCTTGATGGGCTTGTCGGGAGGTGGCTTGGGTTTTTCAGCCGGTACAGCACTAGGCATTAAGCTGGCACAAGCCGATAACCGGGTGATTCACTTTGTAGGCGATGGCTCTTTTTACTTTAGCAATCCAAGCTCAGT
>CALAGS010000234.1 GCA_937891665.1 uncultured Burkholderiales bacterium
GTCATCATGGCCACCGGCGGCTCGACCAATGCTGTGTTGCACTTCTTGGCCATTGCGCACACCGCTGAAGTTGAATGGACCATTGACGACTTCGAACGCATGCGGAAGAAGATTCCTGTGATTTGCGACTTGAAACCTAGCGGGAAATATTTGGCCGTTGATCTGCATCAGGCAGGCGGTATTCCGCAAGTCATGAAGGTTTTGCTGAAGGCTGGTTTGTTGCATGGCGATTGCATGACCATCACCGGCAAAACTGTGGCAGAAAACTTAAAAGACATTCCAGACGCACCCCGCGCCGACCAAGATGTCATTCGCCCCATCGACAAGCCCATGTACGCAGAAGGCCACTTGGCCATTCTGAAAGGCAACTTGTCGCCCGAAGGTGCTGTGGCCAAAATTACAGGCTTGAAGAACCCCGTCATTACAGGCCCCGCTCGCGTATTCGACGACGAGCAATCGGCTTTGCAAGCCATTTTGGATGGCAAGATCAAAGCCGGTGATGTCATGGTCTTGCGTTACCTTGGCCCTAAAGGCGGCCCTGGCATGCCAGAAATGCTGGCACCTACTGGTGCACTCATTGGTGCTGGTTTGGGCGAAAGCGTGGGCCTCATTACCGATGGCCGCTTCTCTGGCGGCACATGGGGCATGGTGGTTGGACACGTGGCGCCTGAAGCAGCTGCTGGCGGCACCATCGCGTTTGTACACGAAGGCGACTCGATCACCATCGATGCTCACAAACTTGTTTTGGCATTGAATGTGCCTGAGGAAGAAATTGCCAAGCGCCGTGCCAAATGGACAGCGCCTGCGCCTCGCTACACACGTGGCGTTCAAGCTAAGTTTGCTTTCAACGCCTCCAGCGCCAGCAAGGGTGCCGTGCTGGATTTGTACTGATCAACAAAGCGCAAAAGCTCCTTAGAGTTCTTTAGCGCTTTTCAAAATCAGAGGCCAATGGCGGCAATGCCCGCCTTGGCAATTTGCGCGTCCTCGGTGGACTTCACACCACTGACGCCTACTGCGCCAATGCAAGCACCATCTTTCAGGATCGGCACGCCACCCTCAAGCATGCCCTCAATGGTCGGCGCTGACAAGAATGAAAAGCGGCCTGCATTGATGATGTCTTCGTAAATTTTGCTTTCGCGTTGACCCAAAGCAGCTGTTTTGGCTTTGGCGGGGGCAATGTGGGAAGAAATGGGGGCAGCGCCGTCTAAGCGCTGGAAATGCAACAAATGACCGCCGGCATCCACAATGGCAATGCTAACGGCCCACTTATTTTTCTGCGCTTCTGCTTGCGCAGCTGCGGCAATGGCTTGAACATCGGACAATTCGAGGGTAGATTGAGTTTTCATAGGGCTTTGTGGGTAAAAAATTGAACAATAAGCATACCGCAGCCTGAGCTTGGCATTGACTTCGTGAAAGTCACAAGACAAAAGACCCTGAAATCTTTGGTAAATAGGGCATTTCGGGTTACAAGCCCTACAATTTGCTTTCCCGATACAGGGTGGATTATTAGGAGTTCAAACATGAGCGATCTTCAAAACATTGAACAACCCAGCTGGGGTAGCGTCGGCACTACGCCTGCCGAGCGAAACAAAGTCATGCGCAACACTTACATGTTGCTGGCCGTTAGCCTCTTGCCCACTGTGTTGGGTGCATGGCTTGGTGTGGCGACAGGCATCACCCAATCACTAGGCGGCGGTTTAGGCCTCATCCTGTTTTTAGGTGGCGCCATTGGCTTCATGTATGCCATCGAGAAAACCAAACACTCGTCTACAGGCGTTTTTGTCTTGTTGGCGTTCACGTTCTTCATGGGCCTCATGCTGTCTCGCATGATTGCCATGGTCTTGGGCTTCAAAAACGGACCTGACCTCGTCATGACGGCCTTCGCCGGCACCGCAGGTGTGTTTGCCGTCATGTCCGTCTTGGCAAGCGTCATCAAGCGCGACTTGTCTGGCATGGGCAAGTGGTTGTTTGT
>CALAGS010000235.1 GCA_937891665.1 uncultured Burkholderiales bacterium
CAAAGCTTGATGCTTATCGCAACTTGACCGAGCAGGTTTATGGCCAACAACTCGATGCCAGTTCAACAGTGGCTGACATGGTTGTCACCAACGACACTTTCCGCACCAAAGTAGAAGGTGTCATTTATGGTGCCCGACTGGTCAGCATCACACCCGTTGGCGAAGACACTTACGAAACCACCTTGTCATTGGATCGCGATGTCGTTCAAGACTTGCGCATCTTGTACATGGGCCAATTGGCTGCAAGGGGTCGTTGATCATGAGTGCGGGCATCTACATGCGAAAGGCATCAGCCATCTGCTTAGCCGTTTGGGCTTCGTCAGGTCTGCTTGCCCACGCTCAAACTACAGTTTCCCAGACAAGCCAATTGTCACAAGGTCCACAAGCACCCCTTAGCGCTCAAGAGCGGCTAGATGCCATTCGCCAGAGCCTGGTTGATGCATCTTTGCAAACGCCTACTCGCGTCAGCACCACCAGCTGGATCGATGCCAATGGCAGCCTGAGGGAAAGCAGTTCTTTTAAAAATGGCATGGAAGTTCGCGGCGTTAAAGTCATTGCCTATGACCGCGATGAATCGGGTCAGGCCAAAGCTAGGCTTCAGCACCCAGCTTCCAACAGCACACAAGCCAACAAGACAAGCAATTCCACAGCCTCTGAAACAGGCATCAAGGGTGCGATACAAAAACTTAACAAGCTCCAAGTTAAAGTCAATGACTTCGTCAAAGAACTGACTCCTTGGCAAGAGCCGATTGCCTCAACCTGCGCCAATAAAGTTGGTGTTCGGATGAACCACTTGGTCAGCTTAGAGCTTGACATTGACGCATCCTCAAACTCAGTGATATTGAACTCTTTGTTGCCTCAGCTCCAATCAAGTTGGGTTCAAGTCGCAGCGCCACCAGCGCCAGTAGGGCAAGCCAACTCATGGAAAGTTGTTAACAACTTACCCGCAGCGTCAATGTCCAACAACATGACGGCGTATGAGCGCGCGCTTATTGGAAATCGCCCAAGCACATTGCCTTGGCAGAGCGTTTTAAAAATTCGAACGGAGGCTTTGCCTGCCGCT
Source organism: uncultured Burkholderiales bacterium (assembly GCA_937891665.1). GTDB lineage: Bacteria > Pseudomonadota > Gammaproteobacteria > Burkholderiales > Burkholderiaceae_C > Limnohabitans_A. Next base: position 1,064 of record CALAGS010000235.1, read on the forward strand.
GGTTATGAGGGTCTTATGGGCTTCAAGGGCTCCCAGTTTCTTTTGAATTTAGATTTCAAAATCATGGGCTCAGAAGGACAAGCCGATAAGTTTGAAGAGGCTGTCAGCCTCACTGTTGAAGTAGATCGCCCAGCCTGGTCAGCGCCTCGCTTTAACGCTGCAAGCTTAGAGGCTGTTCAAGAGCAATTGCTTTTTATCCGTGGTGCCGCAGAGCAGTGGCTAAGTTGTCATGCCATTACGCCCACCGTGACAGCAGTCAATTCGCAACAATTGCAAATTAATGCAGGCTCATTGTCTGGCGTCAAAAAAGGGGATGAGTGGTTGATCGCAAATCCAGCTCATTTTCCTGCAGCGCTTGTCAGCAAAGACGGTGCACCCCAAACATTGCTTGCCAGAGTTCAAGCTGTCACCCCCTTCAATTCTCAATTGCTGGTATTGGCTGGCCCCGTCCAGTCTGTGCAGGCCGATTGGCGTGCTTGGCCAACCGAGACACTTGTTAAAGAGCCTAGCGTTCAACCGTCAAAGGGATCAGTCTCATTGCCTCCCGCGAAAAGAAATGTTAAAACTGCAGCGTCTTCAAGCAACAACTTGACGATGACGCCTTTCTAATTAAACTGAGCACGCCATGAAAATTTCTACACGCACTCAAGCATCAACCGCATTGACTCAATTCGTTTGGTTGATAGCGTCTGTAGTGTCATGTCTAGTTGCTTCACCACTGAATGCGGCTGAACCTGCCAAAAAAGCGGCTGCACAAGCTGTCAGCTCCAATTTCACTGTGGCTCAAAGCACGCCAGTTGATAAATTGATTCAAAAGTTTTATGCCAATAGTCCGTTAAGTGTGAGCGTTCTCAGAAAAGCCTTAGTGGATGCCAATCCCAAGGTCATCACGGGCAATCCACAACAACGCGTGAAGGCGGGTACAGTCATTGTGGTTCCTGACCATGGTGAAGTTGTTAAGCATGTCTTAACACCCCATGTTGTAGCGAAAAATGTCATTTTAGAAGAAAACCCAGCTGTCAGCGACCACCAATCGCGCAAGCATTGGGTTCGCTTTCCATGATTTCCGGCGCCGAGGCGCTGCTTGCGCCTGGCCGCATCAACCCCATCTATCTGGAAGGCAAGTTATTGCCTTTGCAGGCAACGACGGCCGCCGAGTTGGGTTTGAAAGATGGGCAGGTGGTTCAAGCCTCGGTCAAATTGCAAAATGAACAACCTATGCTCATCTTGCAGGGGCGCAGTTTGCCTGCGCCTGGCATTCAAGCATCGCAAGTGGGTGAGTCCATTTGGCTCAGAGTTCAAAACGGCGCCCTGGTCCCCATCAGCTCGCAGCCCGTCGTTCCCAGAATTGCCACATTGCTTTATCGGCCGGATGTCAGTACAGAGTTGTCGCAGTTGTTTCAAAAAGGAACTCTAGACTCATTGCTCAGTACCGTTCAGCGGCCAGATTTGCAAGCCCAGTGGCGAGGCTTGCAATTGTCCATGGCCCAACTGACACCGATGGCACTAAGGCAAGCAATGATGGGTGCAATGGGGGCTGAGGTCTGGCTTGCAAGAGGCCTGCAACCACCCTTTCAAGATGCCAAACAACTGCTAAGAAGAATCATTGCTGAGCTCAATCTTTCCAATTTGGAAGAAACAAATGATGGGGGCCTGATTGAAAAACTCACCAACGCCATAGACGACATTGAAGCCAGCCAAGTTCAAGCCGTTCAAGCACAAGCGCAACAAGAGATTTTGTTCAGCATGACACTTCCGTTTGCTGACGCCAATCCTGTTGAGCTCACCGTTCGAAGAGGTCCTAGGCAAGAAGGTGAGCAACCTTTACTGACCATCAATGTGCATTCAAAAACAGAAGACTTAGGTCCTGTTTGGCTTAAAACACAGCTTATGAATGCACAGCAGATCGAGCTCACGATGTGGGCAGAACAAGCGGCCGTCGTGACACAAGCCAGGTCACGTTCTTATTTGTTGGGCGATGAACTTCGAGCTGCTGGGCTCAATATGCGCTCATTCAATGTAGTTCACGGTGCCAGACCTGCAGAGGCCAGTGACTGGGCTCCGTCGGGCCGCGGCTTGGTTGTGGACGTTTCAGCATGAGTCGATACATGCGTCAAGCTGTTGCGCTTGCATATGGCAAGAACCCCATTCCAGTGGTCACGGCCAAAGGCGATGACGACTTGGCAATGCGCATCATTGATGAAGCGCGCAAACAAGGTGTGTTCATTTCTGAAGACCCTCAATTATTGGCACTGCTCAGTAGGCTCGAAGTAGATCAAGAAATTCCGCAAGAGCTTTACACCGCCGTGGCAGTTGTTTTGTCTTGGGTTTACTGGCTGAAGGGCATGAGCCCCGGAGATGAAAAAACTGAAGCGTCTGAAACCCAGCCAATCAATGAGGCTTAAACCTCATGGTAGCCACGGCCCCGACTGAAGCGGGCTACTTGTCCAAGGCGATCGTAGACTTCCACCGGACTTCCAGAGTCACCAACTTGCAAACTGTGAAGCGCGCCTCGGATGGTGTCTAATTTTCGTTCAATGAGCACTGCGTTTCTACGATGCAAGTCTCTGCACTCTATGAGCAATTCACGCAGAGCATCCCACTCGGGCATTTTTTGAAGGTCTTCTGTAGGTGGGCAAATTTCTGTCAGCTCTGCCAACAAATCGTTCTTACCAGGCTGCAAAGACTCAAACCGATCCAGATCTTGGCTCTTTAGAGCATCAAACTCCAAAGCCAACATCTGTATCAGTTGGGTACAAACCGAAAGTGCTCGCTCACTCACGAATCATTTGCTCAATGGCGTGGAAGCTTTCAGCAATTTTTCGTGGGTTCAATGGGTATTGACCATCTTGAATTGCTTGCTTAATAGACTCAACCTTCACGCGGTCAAAATCTGGCTCGGCCATTGCGCGCGAAGCAACGTTGCTTAGGTGCAGTTCGTCTGCACCTGGTGCACGGGCGCTTGGCGTGGCAGGCGAAGCTGGGTCGCTTGAAACATTGCCTTGAGGTCCGCTTTTGCGGTTGGCTTTGTCCAATGCGTTGCGCAACGACGCGTCAGACTGAGCGCGTTGTGCGGAGTTTGAAATTGCATCGGTCATACGAAGCTCACTTTCTTGTATCTTTTCACATCAACCCATATAAGAAGGCTGGACATGCTCTATATCGACAGATCATTCTAGAACTTGAATGGTTTTTTTAAAAATATGAGGGTTTAAATGCAAAAAACACCCTATTTTGAATGTCTTATAGCCCTTTTGCACTGTTCAGGCCCGTTACGACCCCCGAAACTTGCCGCCCAGAATCTGGATTTTTGAGCCTTACCTGCTCGCCCAATCGCCCATCTTGCATGGCTTCCATTCGAATTGAAATTTGAAACTCTTTGCCATTGCCCACAGAAAACATGACCGATTGGCCCCGCTTAACCATCACAGCACGCCGAATGTCAGAGATTCTCAAAGCTTGTCCCGCTGCAATATCTCGAGTGAGCTCGGCGTTCTGGGCATCTTTCAATGTACTTAGTAACTGTGTATCGGCATTTCCAGGGGAAGCTTGAACCTCTTCCAGCATATCGGGCTGCAAAATTGCGCCTCTTTGGATCAATCGTCTTGCTACCACCACTGTTTTAGGAACAACTCCCGGATTTTGGGTAGTGGCCCCATTTGAATTGTTAGTTGTGCCATTTGAACTGTTAGCCGCCACAAAACTACTATTGGGTATTTTCACTTGTAAATAGAGTTGCCAAGTAGGCTCAGCACACCTGACTCGAACCGTTTCTTTGGACTGAAAAGGGTGATCAACATTCAACGGCTTTGCACAAGACTGAACTTTCAGGCGCTCATCCAGTGGCGAAATAGTGACTTCTTTAGAATTAACACTGTGCATTTGTGACAACCATTGTTTGACTTGTTCGGCCATGGTTTCAGCTGGCGATGCCGATTTTGCATGAGCGGCCGATGTCATGGCAGAAATGAACAGCCAAAAAACCGTCAGGCACAAGATTTGCAACATGCCTTGGGCAGGTGTAGAGGTTTTGACACTTGTTTTGAACATACCGGAGTTCATGCAATAAAGATGCCATCATCATGAGAATTGAGTCAAATTTACCAAATGCCCCAATTGGCAATACGACCAGTAGCACGGTGGCTTTGTCGCGCCCTGGTTTCTCAAAAGCCATGGAACAGGCTCAACAGCCTGCAACGCCAAGCGTTCGCACCATCAAGCCGGGCGACACTCTAACCGGCATTGTGAGAGAGCAAGCTCAAATCAGTGGGGTCAAATTGACACTCTCTGAAGAGTTCAGATGGACTCAGGCCTTGGCAAATGACAATGGCATACAAAACGCGAACGCCATTTTCCCTGGGCAAAAGATTCAACTGCAAAACATGCTGAGTCAGTGGCAAGCCGGACAAACTCTACCTCAAGGCACGGCACAAATCGCAAGCAGTGCCATCAACTCAAAAACTGCCAAAGCCAAAGAGGCCATTCCAACGATCGTTGTCACGGCAGCTCGGCCAACCAACAGCCTACAAAAACCCAACTACATCAATGCAGTGGCCCATCCGGTTTTGAGCAAGACACTAGACAGAGCTGTGGCCCGTGGCTTCATTCCAAAAGTTGAGCAGCAAGACGTTTACAACAAGGTCTTGCAAGTAGCCAACAAGCACAAGTTTTCGCCAGATGATTTTGCACGCTTAACCCTCATGGAAAGCGACGGCATGAATCCACAGGCTACAAACACCCGATGCCACGGCATTATTCAATTTTGCGATGGCCCTGCCCGAGGCGCTGCCGAGGTAGGGTTTGGCAACTCACCCAAGTCCATCTTAGGCCTTAGCGTTTACCAACAACTCCACTTGGTCGACACCTACTTTGAGAAGGTGGGCTTAAAGAAAGAAGGCTCAGTGCCTTTAGATGAGCTTTATTTAGCCGTCTTACAACCTGCCGCTAGAAGCGAGAAGCGTCCTGAAGAGCCCTTGGGCATTCCTGGCAAGCAAGCCAAATATCTGTACGAAGGGCGCGACCCCCAAGCCCCCATGACCCGCGTCTCCATTACCCAAGGCTTGCTGCAAAACGCTGCAGATCGTTTGGGCTTAAAGAGTTTAAAAACTTCTCAACCCATAGGCCTCCAGTCAAGCGCAACAACAGGCCTAAGCGGCACTGTGGCGGGCGATCCCGTGAGCGTAGCCATTAACAATGCGTTAAATCCAACTTCAGAGTCTCATGCAAATTCTGCAGCTCGCATTCGATTGCAAGTGCAAAAGGCAGCAGACTACGAAGCCTTGGAAACCCCTAAGGTTTGGCTGCGCTAAGCGCAAAAATTCACGGTACTTTTGAGAAGCGGCAAAACATTGCCGCTTGCCCGGTCTTCAGGGTGTGTGCCTGAATGACGATATAAAGCCTTGTTTTCATTCGCAATCGCAAGCAAAGCCCGTCAAATTTCCATCGCATATCGGCAAGAAAAGGATGGCACGGCTCTTGCAATCGAACTCTTTGCAAAGAACTTTAATTCTTTGGGCTGTCGGATATCCGGCATTAAGAGTTTTGCGAAAGGAAGCACATTATGAACATGCTCGACAACGCGCTGGGTGTACACGCTCAGGCCTTGGGATTGCGCAGCAAGCGCATGGAAGTGCTTGCGCGCAACATTGCCAATGCTGACACCCCTCACTTCAAAGCCAAAGACCTCGATTTCGCGTCGGTCTTGAAACAAACACAAGATGCCACTTTAAACACCACCAGCAATCAGCACATGCGTTTGCCCATGGAAGAGAACCCGAGTGGCGAAAAATACCGAGTGCCATTCAATGCCGCGTTTGACGGCAACACGGTTGAGATGAACGTCGAGCAAGCCAAGTTTGGTCAAGTGGCTGCCGACTACCAAACCACTTTGAATATTCTTGAAAACCGCGTCAGCGGAATTCGCCGTGCATTGCGTGGAGATTAATAAACATGGCACTTGATCGCATTTTCAACATCGCGGGTTCTGCGCTCAATGCGCAAACCACCCGCATGAACACAACCGCCTCTAACTTGGCCAATGCGGGCACCGTTTCGGGCAACGAAGGCGAAGCATTTCGCGCCAAGCGCGCCATGTTCAAAACCATTTTGCAAGAACAGCAAAAGCCACATGAGCAAGGCTATGCGGGCGGCGTGCGCATAGAAAAAATCACAGACGACCCCTCTCCCATTCGAAAAATGTCAGACCCTGGCAACCCCATGGCCGACGAAGAAGGTTATGTGTACTTGGCTAACGTGAACGAGATGACCGAGATGGTGGAGATGATGGCTGCGGCCCGCTCCTACCAAAACAACGTGGAGGTGGTGAACACCACTCGGCAGATGTTGATGCGCACGATAGACATCATCAAGACTTAATTTTCTGATAATTTAATTAACCCACAGGAACACGTCATCATGATGTCCTTGACTACAAACAATAGTTTGAATGCAGCTGCAGCTGTTTCTAACTCAGGATCAAAGCTAAAAGCGCCAGCGGGTATTAAGACCACTGTTGATGCGGCAAATGAAACACTTGTAGCAAAAGCTGGAAGTGGTATGGGTCAGAAAGATTTTCTGTTACTTTTCACTACGCAACTCAAAAGTCAAGACCCCTTAGACCCTGTCAAAAACGAA